>NZ_JABERS010000026.1:0-56559 GCF_013168745.1 Aeromonas sp. TW 6
GTAGGGCGCCCGATCAGGCTTCGAGAAGGAAACTGGGGCTCGATAAGCCCCCATTGTGCATCAGTCAGCTGATAACGGCGGGACACGGAATGGATCTTAAGCTGTTGAGAAGATGTGAGATTATATCCTCATCACTTTAAGAACACAGCCTAATGTGAGGTCATCATGAATACCCGACCCGCCCTATGCCTCCTCTGCAGCCTGGGTGGCATCGCCTCTCCGCTGCTGGCAGCACCGGACCCGCTGGCCCATCTGTCAGACCACTTTGCGCCCGAACTGGCGGACGGGGAGCTGGCCCACCTGCGCGGCCGCTATGTCAGCAGCCATGGCATCAGCTACTTCGGCATCGAGTTCATCTCGTCACTGACCACGGCCCAGGCCCAGCAGACGGCGGCCATGAACCTGGCGCTGAGCATTGTGCAAAACAAACCCAAGCTGGATGTGCGCGTCAAGGATGAGGTCAAGCCCGCGGCCACACCCGCCAAGGAGGCCCAGGTGCAGGGGGCCGGGCTGGTGCAGGTCGTTCAACTGGAGGGGAGCGGCAACAGCTCGGTCAACCAGACCGGTATTGAACTGACCACCCCGACCATGACGGGACACCTGGTTCAGGCGGGCAGCTACGAGCACCAGGGCGATCTTGGCACCGCCACTTATCGGGTCTCGGGGAATTATGCCGGCTTGCAACTACACTCTTCCGACGGCCGGGTCCTGCTGGAGCAGAGCCTGCGCGGTACCGACTTCAGCCGAGGGCTGCTGCAGTTCAACAAGGTCAGGGGGGACGGTTTGCAGACGCTCAATCAGACCCGCATCTGGTTTTCGCGCTGAGCACCGGTGAGCCCGGGGGCTGAACCATCAGAAAGGATGATAAACAACAAGGACGTATCCCGATGAAACAGTCTCGCATGCTGTTGATTGCCCTCGCCCCCTTCGCCTGCTGGGGGGCCACGGCCGAGGAGGAGGCCCTGCAACAACAGCTGGATCTCCTGCGCCAGCAACTGATCCAGCAAAATCAGGCCCTTCATCAGCTCCAGGCCCGCCTGGAGGCCGTCAAGGCCCGCCTGGAGGCCGTCAAGGCCGCCGGTGCCACGACGGCAACCGCCGGGGTCGGAGCCGGGGCCGCCGTCGCCTCCACCCAGCAGGACGCCTCACGGCGCACGCCGGAAGTCGGCCGCAGTACCGAAGACCTGATGATCGAACAGCACAATGTGTTCGACCGCGCCCTGACCGTCGATGTGGGCCTCTCCTACCAGCACTACAACCGCAAGGATCTCGCCCTGCGCGGCTTCCTCGCCCTGGACGCCATCTTCCTTGGCGAAATCAACCTGGATCGGGTGCGCTCCGATCAGTGGACGGCGGATGTCATCACCCGCTACACCCTCAACGATCGCTGGCAACTGGAGCTGGCCCTCCCCTACATGTTCCGCAACACCAACTACCAGAGCACCGGCAAGGAGAACTCCAGCCGCGACTTCGAGGAGCAGAGCGTCAGCGATGGCGGTCTGGGGGATCTCAGCCTCGCCATCTACTACAGGGTCATGGCAGAGAGCGAGGATTGGCCGGATCTGGTGTGGAACTTCCGGGCCAAGGCGCCGACCGGCAAGGATCCTTACGGCATCGAGATCAACACCTCGGAATCGGGCAACCTGGTGACCCCCAAGGAGCTCGCCACCGGCAACGGGCTCTGGCAGCTCTCCACCGGCTTCTCCCTGGTCAAGACCATGGATCCCGCCATCCTGTTTGCCAGCCTCAACTATGGTCACAGCCTCAAGCAGGACTTTGACGATATCTCCTACCAGCCCGGCAACCAGCCCGGCAGCATCCAGCTGGGAGACTGGTATGAATATGGCCTGGGGGTCGCATTCGCTCTCAACGAACGCTTCAGCCTCTCCTTCAACATCAACCAGCGCGTCACCATGGAGTCCGAGCAGGGGTCCGAAGGCTTTGCCATGGAGAAGGTCATCGGCTCCGATGCCAACGCCGCCAGCTTTGGCATGGGGTCGACCTGGGCCATCACCGACAACCTCTCCATGGCGGTCAACTGGTCTGCCGGGCTCACCACGGACGCACCGGACTACACCATCGGGATCCGCTTCCCCTACCGCTTCTAGCCCCGTCAGGACCCCGGCAGGTTGACGGCAAAAAACGAGGGAGGCATAACGCCTCCCTCTTCTTGTTGTCGCAGTCGACCTGGCTCGCCCCCTTGAGCCCGACTTGCCGCCGCGCTCATGGGACGATGGCATCGGAGGGCGCCCCGCACCATACCAGCCTGGCGGGCCATCGGTGACATCACACCCCCAGGCGATCGCGCAGGGTGTACCAGGCGGCGCCGGCGGCGGTGAAGGGGATGCGCAGCAGGCGGCCACCCGGGAAGGGGTAGTGCGGCAGCCTGGCGAACGCATCGAAGCGCTCTGCCTGACCGCTCAGCACCTCGGAGAGCAGCTTGCCCGCCAGATGGGTACAGGTGACGCCGTGGCCGCTGTAGCCCTGCATGTAGTAGATGTTGTGACCGATGCGGCCAAACTGCGGCAGGCGCGACAGGGTGAGCAGGAAGTTGCCGGTCCAGGTGTACTCCACCTTGACGTCGGCCAGCTGCGGGAAAGTCTTGAGCATCTTGGGGATGATCAGCCGCTCGATGTCCGCCGGATCCCGCGCCCCGTAGACCACGCCGCCGCCATAGATGAGCCGGTGATCGCCGGAGGTACGGTAGTAGTCGAGCAGGTAGTTGCAATCCTCCAGACAGTAGTTCTGTGGCAAGAGTGAACGGGCCCGCTCCTCTCCCAGCACTTCGGTGGCGATCACCTGGGTGCCGCAAGGCATGCTCTTGCTGGCCAGTTCCGGCACCAGATTGCCGAGGTAGGCGTTGCCGGCCACCACGATAAAGCGTGCCTTCACCGCCCCTTTGGCGGTCTTGACCAATGCCGGCTGACCCGGAGTAATGCTGGTGACGGCGGACTGCTCGAAGATAAGCCCCCCCTGAATGCGGATGGCTTCCGCCTCCCCCAGCGCCAGATTGAGAGGGTGAATATGGCCGCCGCTCTTGTCGAGCAGGGCGCCGACGTAGCGATCGCTCGCGACCACCTCGCGCACCCCCTTGGCATCGAGCAGCTCCAGCTGGTCGTTGCCCCACTTCTCCCAGCGCGCCTTCTGCGCCTTGAGCTCGTGAAGCTGCTTCTCGGTCTCGGCGGCAAAGACCCCGCCCTCCTGCAGATCGCACTGGATGTTGTAGCGTTTGATCCGCTCGCGGATGATCTGGCCCCCCTCAAACAACATGGAGCCGAGCAGCCTGGCCTGATCCGGCGGGCAGTTCGCTTCGATGGTGTCGATGTCGCGGCTGTAGGAGTTGACGATCTGGCCGCCGTTGCGACCGCTGGCGCCAAAGCCGACCCTGGCCGCCTCCAGCACCACCACCTTGTACCCCTTCTCCACCAGATGCAGCGCACTGGAGAGGCCGGTGTAGCCTGCGCCTATGACGCAGACGTCGCACTCCAGCTGCTCGGTGAGCGTGGGATAGGGCGCGTGTTTGTTGGCACTGGCTGCGTAGTAACTCTTTACATGTTCGGTCATGATCCCTGTTTCCTTACCGGTTCGTTTCCAACACAACGGGTTGTTCACATTAAAAGCTGGCCGGGGTGTGGGCGCTGACGATGCGGCAGACCTGCCCCGAGGGATTGCTGAAACTGTGGGGCTCGCCGGTGTCGATGACATAACTGTCCCCGGCGCACAGTTCATAGGTCTGGCCGGCCAGGGTCAGCAGCACCGACCCTTCCAGCACGGTGCCCACCTCTTCCCCCTGATGCTTCACCACGCCGCCGGTGTCGGTGCCGGGTGCATAGGTCTCCAGCATGAAGCCGAGCTGGCGCCGATTGTTGCCGTTGTGCACCAGCTTCATGGAGACCCCCTGGCTGCCAAGCTCGATGAGCTGCTCCGCCTTGATCACCACGCTGGGCGTGCTCGCCACCTCCTCTTCGGCGAAGAAGCGCGACAACGGCAGCTCGTAGACGCTCAGCAGCTTTTGCAGGGAGGCCACCGAGGGGCTCACCTTGTTCTGCTCTATCATGCAGATGGCGCCGTGGGTCAGGCCGCTCAGCTCCGCCACCCGGCGCTGGGAGAGTCCGAGCTCCCTGCGGATCCGGGCGAGCCGCTCCCCCATGTTTCTCTCGTGCTCCGCCTGGGGGTTGTCCGTCATGGTCCGCCACCGGACCTCGCCACGGGATTGCTCCATCGCCCACCTCCTTCCATGGTCATTCGAATACCTGGGGCCGACTGGTCAATATAGTGAGTCAGGCACGTCAGCCCCGTTCACTATCCTGCACAACCCAGGGCGTTCATTATTTTGCACACCCTGCGCAATGAAAACCGCTACAATCGCGCTCGCAGCCCCATTTCTAGCATGTAACGCCCAGTTCACTCAAATATATTTAACACTTGAAAAACATTTCGGCTCATTTTATGGTCGTTACGTGCTTATTATTCTATACGGCGGTGCCCACATAAACGCGCCACCCAGACCCACTATCGAGGCCCCTTACTTATGTCAGCATCACAACCTGCTCTCTCCCTGATCAAATCCCTGGCCTATGTCGACGGCCGCTGGTGCGAGTCCCTGGGCGGGCGCCGGTTCGAGGTCCTGAACCCGGCCACCGGCCAGATCATCACCCAGGTGCCCGACATGGACGGGGAGGATACCCGCCTCGCCATCGCGGCGGCCCACGCGGCGCAACCCGCCTGGGCGGCCCTCACCGCCAAGGAGCGCAGCAGCAAACTCTACGCCTGGTTCGAGCGCATCATGGCCAACCAGGAGGAGCTCGCCCGTATCATGACCTGCGAGCAGGGCAAGCCGCTGGCGGAAGCCAAAGGAGAGGTGGCCTACGGCGCCAGCTTCATCCAGTGGTTCGCGGAAGAGGGCAAGCGTGCCTATGGCCGCACCATCCCCGGCTTCTCCGCCGATCGGCGCCTGGCCACCATCAAGCAGCCGGTGGGGGTCGTGGCCGCCATCACCCCCTGGAACTTCCCCATCGCCATGATCACCCGCAAAGCGGGTCCGGCGCTGGCCGCCGGTTGCACCATCGTCATCAAGCCCGCCGCCGAAACGCCCCTCTGCGCCCTGGCGCTGGCGGTACTGGCGGAGCAGGCGGGCATTCCCGCTGGGGTCATCAACATCGTCACCTCCCATCAGGCGAGCGCGGTGGGCAACGAGCTGTGCAGCAACCCCGTGGTGCGCAAGCTCTCCTTCACCGGCTCCACCCGCATCGGCAAACTGCTGATGCGCCAGTGCGCCGACACCATGAAGCGCCTCTCCCTGGAGCTTGGCGGCAACGCGCCCTTCATCGTCTTTGACGACGCCGACCTCGACGCCGCCGTGGCCGGGGCTCTGGCCTCCAAATACCGCAACGCCGGCCAGACCTGCGTCTGCGCCAACCGCATCCTGGTGCAGGCCAGCGTCTACGACGCCTTCGCCGAGAAGCTCGCCGCCGCGGTCAAAGCCTTCAAGGTCGGGGACGGCATGGGCGAGGGCGTCCAGATCGGGCCCCTCATCAACCCGGCCGCCGCCAGCAAGGTGGCCGAGCTGGTGCAGCAATCGGTCGCCGCCGGTGCCCGGGTGCTGGTGGGGGGCGACGCCCACCCCGCCGGTCCCCTCTTCTATCACCCCACCATCCTGACCGGGGTCACCCGGGGCAACCCCATTCTGGACGAGGAGATCTTCGGGCCCGTCGCCCCTCTGGTGCGCTTCGAGACGGAAGCCGAGGCCATTGCGCTTGCCAACGACACCCCCTATGGCCTGGCCGCCTACTTCTATGGCCGCGACATCGCCCGGGTGTGGCGGGTGGCCGAGGGGCTCGAATACGGCATGGTGGGGATCAACGAGGGGATCATCTCCACCGAACTGGCCCCCTTTGGCGGGATCAAGGAGTCGGGACTGGGCCGGGAAGGGGCGGCCGAAGGGCTGGAGGAGTACCTGGAGACCAAATACCTCTGCTTTGGCGGCATTCGCTGAGGGGAGTGAAGGGGCAATCGCATCGTTAAAACAGATGCGTTATGACACAGCCCATCGCTTTTACAGATAGAAAGAGGGGGCCGCCGGTCACGACCGAGCGCCTTGTGGGCCCTGAGGGCACATCGGGGGCCCCCTTTTGCGAACAGGCCGCCCTGCCCGAGGGCAGTTGGCGGCACACATATGGCCAGATGGCACAGGAACAGCGGGGGCCCATGCCCCTCAGGGAGGAAAGATGAGTCATTCAAGCAACAACCAGCAGTGGCAGGCCCGCCGCGAAGCGGCCGTGGTCCAGGGGGTCGGCACCCTGCTGCCGGTCTTCATCGACCGGGCGCACAACGCCGAGCTGTGGGACGTGGAGGGCAACCGCTACATCGACTTTGCCTCCGGCATCGCCGTGCTCAACACCGGCCACAACCACCCCAAGGTGGTGGCGGCGGTGCGCGAGCAGCTCGAGAAGTTCAGCCACACCTGCTTCCAGGTCACCCCCTACTCCGGCTATATCGAGCTGGCGGAAAAATTGAATGCCCTGGTGCCCGGCCCCACCCCCAAGCGCACCCTCTTCCTCTCCACCGGCGCCGAGGCGGTGGAGAACGCCATCAAGATCGCCCGCGCCCACACCGGTCGCAGCGGCACCATCGCCTTCAAGGGGGGCTTCCACGGCCGCACCATGATGGGCATGGCCCTCACCGGCAAGGTGGTGCCCTACAAGACCGGCTTCGGCCCCTTCCCGGGGGAGGTATATCACCTCCCCTTCCCCGCCGACTACCTGGGAGTGAGTGAAGACGATGCCCTGGCCGCGCTGGACCTCTGCTTCAGCGCCGACATCGAACCCACCCGGGTGGCCGCCATCATCATCGAGCCGGTGCAGGGGGAAGGGGGCTTCTACCCCGCCTCCGCCAGCTTCATGCAGCGCCTGCGCCAGGTGTGCGACCAGCACGGCATCCTGCTCATCTGCGACGAGATCCAGACCGGTTTCTGTCGCACCGGCAAGACCTTCGCCACCGAATACAGCGGTGTCGAACCCGACATCATGACGCTGGCCAAGAGCCTGGCCGGCGGCTTCCCGCTCTCTGCCGTGGTGGGCAAGAGCGAGGTGATGAACGCCGCCAAGCCCGGTGGCCTGGGGGGCACCTACGCCGGCTCCCCCATCGCCTGCGCCGCCGCCCTGGCGGTGCTGGAGGTGATCGAGGAGGAGCGCCTGAACCAGAAGGCCCTGGCCCAGGGGGAGCAGATCAAGGCTCGCCTGCACCAGCTGGCGACACGGTTTGACTGCATCGGCAACATCCGCGGCCCCGGCGCCATGGTGGCCATGGAGCTGGTGAAGGAGGGAGATGCCGCCAGACCGGACCCGGATCTCACCAAGCGGCTGGTGGCCGAGGCGGGCAAGCGGGGGCTGGTGCTGCTGGCCTGCGGCGTGCGTGGCAACGTGATCCGTTTCCTCGCTCCCCTGACCGCCCCGGCAGCCATCGTCGACGAGGGACTCGACCTGCTGGAGCAGGCCCTGTCCGCCTCCCTGGCCTGATCCGGAAGACCGCGTTCGCCCACGTGCAAAAAAATGCGTTTTTGCTCCCTTGATATGCTTGTCAAGGGGGCATCACGAATGCACAATGCGCCGCCGTATTCAAGGACCGTCCGCTCATCGGAGCCCGGTTCTTTTTTTGCGCCAAACAAATCCATAACGAGGCCGGAACAGACCGGAAATGATAACGAGGTGGCACGCCATCTCACGACACCCGCTTCTTAGTGAGGAACTCCATGGGGCATATCATCGCTTTCCTGCCGGCCCGCGCCGGTCTGCGCCATCCGTCCGCATCCCGGACTGGCGCCCCCACCGTGCAGGATGACCTCACCGTCAGCCTGATCCCGTCAGCCTGCCTGCGGGGGATCGCCTGATGCACCCGCACCCCGCCGGTCTGAAAAAAAGCCTGAAACTCTGGCACGTGGTCATCATGGGGCTGGCCTATCTCACCCCCATGGCGGTGTTCGACACCTTCGGCATCGTCACCGAAATCACCGAAGGCCATGTGCCGACCGCCTACCTGCTCGCCCTCATCGGCATGCTGTTCACCGCCATGAGCTACGGCCACCTGGTGCGCAAGTTCCCCTCGGCAGGCTCCGCCTACACCTATGCCCAGAAGGTGTTCCACCCCTATGTGGGTTTCATGGTGGGCTGGGTCTCCCTGCTCGACTACATGTTCATGCCCATGATCAACATGCTGCTGGCCAAGATCTACATGGAGGCTCTCTTCCCCGGCGTGGCCCCCTGGACCTACATCCTGGCCCTGGCCGCCGTCATGACCTTCCTGAACCTGCGGGGCATCAAGCTGGTGGCGAACTTCAACAGCCTGATCGTCATCATGCAGTTCAGCATCATCGCCGTCTTCATCGGCCTCATCGCCTGGGGCGTGAGCCACGGCGAGGGCCTCGGCACGGTGGCGAGCAGCCGCCCCTTCTTCTCCGAGCAGATGCACATCCATCCCCTGCTGACCGGCGCCTCCATCCTCTGCCTGTCGTTCCTCGGGTTTGACGCCATCACCACCCTGTCGGAGGAGACCCCGAACGCGGATCGGGTGATCCCCCGGGCCATCGTGCTCACCGCCCTCATCGGCGGCGTGCTCTTCATCTCGGTCTCTTACTTCCTGCAGCTCTTCTTCCCGGACATCTCCCGCTTCCAGCAGCCGGATGCGGTGCTGCCGGAGATCGCTCTCTATGTGGGTGGCAAGCTGTTCCAGGCGGTGGTGCTGGTCTGCACCACGGTGGCGGTGCTCGCCTCGGGGCTCGCCTCCCACGCCGGGGTGTCGCGCCTGCTCTACGTGATGGGCCGGGATCGCGCCCTGCCGAGCCGCGTCTTCGGCTACATCCACCCCACCTGGCAGACCCCGGCTCTCAACGTGCTGCTGGTGGGCATGCTGGCCCTCTCGGCGGTGGTCTTCGATCTGGAGATGGCGCTGGCGCTGATCAACTTCGGCGCCCTGGTGGCCTTCACCTTCGTCAACCTGGCGGTGATTGCCCACTTCTATCTCAGGCTGGGTCACAACAAGACCCTGAAGGATCACCTGCTGTTCCTCGCCTTGCCCCTGTGCGGCGCCGCCTGCATCGGGGTGCTCTGGCTCAACCTGGAGCCCGCCTCCTTCGAGCTGGGGCTGATCTGGGCCGCCCTCGGCGCCATCTACCTGCTGCTGCGCCTCACCGTGTTCCGGGTCCGCCTCGGCCGCCCCGAGCAGGACGCCTCCTGAGCGAAACCGGCGCCCCCAGGGCGCCGGTTTCACATGGCGGCAAAGCAGGGTCCCGCCTGATGACAAGGTTGTCATCGACTTTCCGGCAGCGGTGGCGAAGTGATCGCTCACGGGGGGAACAAATTCCCCGCTGGCGGCCTTTTTCGCTTGTCTCCTCCCCCCCCCTGAGGGCACAATACGGCGCCCCTTGAGAGCCGATGTTTCAACAACATCGGTTCTTTGCTTTTCTGGGGCACACCACCATTCACCAAGAGGCCGGCCATGTGCCGGAATTGATACCCAGATTGCCAAGCAATCTCCCGACGTTGTGAGGAAAAACATGGGGCATTTCACTGCTTTCCTGCCGGTCCCCGCCGGCGTGCGCCACGCATCTGTGCCACAGATGGGCGCCCCCTGTGTCCAGCGACGCGTTTCCGCGTCCCTGATCCCGTCCCATCTCGCCCACGGGGCCTGTGCAGAGGAGAAAGCGTGATGGCCGGTGCCAAGCTGCTCAAGACCCTCACCCTGTTCCAGGTCGTGGTGATGGGTCTGGCTTACCTCACGCCCATGGCGGTATTCGATACCTTCGCCATCGTCGGTGACATCACGGATGGTCGCGTGGCCACCGCCTACCTGCTGGCGCTCGGCGGCATCCTGCTGACCGCGTTCAGCTACGGCCACCTGGTGCGCCGCTTCCCGTCCGCAGGCTCCGCCTATACCTATGCCCAGAAGGTGTTTCACCCCTATGTGGGCTTCATGGTGGGCTGGTCTTCCCTGCTGGACTACATGTTCATGCCGATGATCAACATCCTGCTGGCCAAGATCTACCTGACCGCCATGTTCCCCACCGTGGAGCCCTGGATCTTCATCTTCGGTCTGGTGACCGTGATGACCTTCCTGAACCTGCGCGGCATCAAGCTGGTGGCGAACCTCAACGGCTTCATCGTCTTCATCCAGATCGCCATCATCGTCACCTTCCTCGGCCTCATCGCCTGGGGCCTGAGTCACGGTGAAGGGGCCGGCACCCTGATGAGCAGCCGTCCGTTCCATGTGGAGTCTGCCAGCATGCTGCCGCTGTTTACCGGCGCCACCATCCTCTGCTTCTCGTTCCTGGGCTTCGACGGCCTGAGCTCCCTCTCCGAAGAGACCCCGAATGCCGGCAAGGTGATCCCCCGCGCCATCGTGCTGACGGCCCTCATCGGCGGCATCATCTTCGTCACCGTCTCCTACAGCCTGCAGCTGTTCTTCCCGGATCTGGCCCGCTTCAAGGAGCCGGACGCCGTGCTGCCGGAGATCGCCCTCTACGTGGGTGGCACCCTGTTCCAGAGCGTGGTGCTGGTGTGCACCACCGCGGCCGTGCTCGCCTCCGGCATGGCGGCCCACGCCGGCGTGTCGCGCATCCTCTACGTGATGGGGCGCGATCGCATGATCCCGGAGCGGGTGTTCGGCTATATCCACCCCACCTGGCGCACCCCGGCCATCAACGTGCTGCTGGTGGGGGCCCTGGCCCTCTCCGCGGTCTCCTTCGATCTGGACATGGCCCTGGCCCTGGTGAACTTCGGCGCCCTGGTGGCCTTCACCTTCGTCAACCTCTCGGTGATCGGCCAGTTCTGGGTGCGCGAGAAGCGCAACAAGAGCCTCAAGGAGCACCTGCTGTTCCTGGTGCTGCCGCTGCTGGGGGCCGCCACCATCGGCGCCCTCTGGATCAACCTGGAGCAGAGCTCCCTGGAGCTTGGCCTCATCTGGGCGGGGATCGGGGTCACCTACCTCTTCCTGCGCCTCGCCGTGTTCCGCATCCCCTTCCGTCAGTACGAGGAAGCGGCCGACGGCCAGTAAGGCGGCACACACGCCCAAACAGAAGGGGAGCCCATGGCTCCCCTTCTTGCATTCAGACGTCCGGTGCGCGGACCCTCACCCCTGATTGAGCACGGCCGTGGCGGCCGCCTTGACCGGATCCCTGGTCACGGCGTTGACATCCTTGCGGGTCTGGTTGACCTTGTCCTGCGCCTGCTTCACACCGGCACTCTGCTTGTTCAGGGCCGCATTGGTGTGCTGCCTGGTCTCTTTCAGTCCCGCCGTCTTCTTGTCCAGCACGTCCGTGGTGTGTTTCTTCACCTCGGCATTGGCCTTCTCCTTCTGCTTGCGCACCAGCTTGTCGGCATCGCAGTTGCCCTTGACCCCCAGGGTGGCGTTCATCGCCTCGTTCCTGACCGCCTTGTCGAGGTTGCACTCGGACTTGAACACGCTGGCCTGCGCACCGGCAGACAGCAGACCCAGGGAGAGGCACAAAACCCATGCACGCATCATCACTTCCTCAGTTTCAAGACAGGAAAGTCCGGCAGCATATAACCCTGGGATCCCAGTGCAAGGGCGGGGGCCGGTGATGAGCCGGATGGCGTCATATCGGCGTTTGCTCCGACACCTTTTGTCTGCGACGCCCCCTGCCGCCCTGTCACCAAAGCATCATAAAAGTGTCACGTTGTCATATTTCTGTCATGGAGCCTTGTTGTAATGCGCCCGTCCATTTTCAACGCAGAACGACCCCAAGAGGCCATATGCACAGCACCGCATCTTCCGCACCCCAGCAGATCCGTCGTCCCGGCCCCCTGTTCAACTGGCTCGCGGTGATCACGCTGATCTACCTGATCCTGGTCGCCGTTGGCGCCGTCTCCCACGGCTTCAAGGGCTTCTCCGGCGGCGCCGAGGGCGCGGCCCAGATCTTCGCCTTTGCCAACAACCCCTTCGTCGCGCTGCTGCTCGGCATCCTGGCCACCGCCCTGGTGCAATCCTCCAGCACCGTCACCTCGGTGATCGTCGGTCTGGTGGCAGGGGGCCTGCCCATGGCCATGGCCATCCCCATGGTGATGGGGGCCAACCTCGGCACCACCATCACCAACACCATCGTCTCCCTGGGGCACATCCGGGACAGAGGCGAGTTTCGCCGCGCCTTCGCCGCCGCCACCGTGCACGACTTCTTCAACCTGCTGGCGGTCTTCATCTTCCTGCCCCTGGAGCTGATGTTCGGTCTGCTGCAAAAGAGTGCGGAAGGGATTGCCAGCCTACTGCTGGGCTCCGCCGACATGTCGATGAAGGGGATGGATTTCATGAAGCCCCTCATCTCCCCGTCCCTGGATCTCATCGACGGTGCCGTCGCCTTCCTGCCGGGCAAGGGGGGCGCCATCGCCACCATTCTCATCGGGATTCTGCTCATCCTGTTCTGCGTCACCGCCCTTGGCAAGGTGCTGCAACAGGTCATGGTGGGCCGTGCCAAGGAGCTGCTGCACAAGGCCCTGGGCCGTGGCCCGCTCACCGGCATCGCCTCCGGCACCCTGGTCACCGTGATGGTGCAGTCCTCCTCCACCACCACCAGCCTGATGATCCCCCTGGCGGGAGGCGGCGTGTTCAGCACCCGCCAACTCTATCCCTTCACCCTGGGGGCCAACATCGGCACCACCATCACCGCCCTGCTGGCCGCCACCGCCATCAGCGGTGCCGGTGCCCAGCTCGCCCTGACCATCGCCCTGGTCCACGTGCTGTTCAACCTCTTCGCCGTGGTGCTCATCTACGGGGTACCCTTCCTGCGGGAGCTGCCCATCAAGGCCGCCGAAGCCCTGGCCCGGGTCGGTAGCGAGAACAAGCTGCTGGCGCTGGGTTACGTGGCCGGGCTCTTCTTCGCCCTGCCCGCCCTGATGATGGTGGCCGTCAAGTAAATCCGAACCGGGGGCATCATGCCCCCGGTGCCTTGCCCGTCCGGTCACATCCTCCAGCATCCCCCCTCGCCCTCCCTCTCCGGCTGGGATAAGATGCCCCTTCATTGCACTCTGATTTCAAGGAACAGGAAAACCCGATGAAATTCATTCTGATAGCCCTTCTTATCGCCGGCGCCGCCTACTACTTCTACTCCAGCAGCAACAACCGGAAGCTGGCGGAAGAGAACGTGCGCAAGGGGGCTGAGTTCCTCGCCAGCAACCAGGAAAAACCCCTGGTGACCACCACCGCCTCCGGCCTGCAGTACGAAGTGCTGACCCCGGGCACCGGCACCGTTCACCCCACCGCCACCAGCAAGGTGAAGGTGCACTACGAGGGCAAGCTGCTGGACGGCACCGTGTTCGACAGCTCCGTCGCCCGTGGCGAACCCATCGAATTCGGCCTCAACCAGGTGATCAAGGGCTGGACCGAAGGGGTGCAACTGATGGTGGAAGGGGAGAAGACCCGCTTCTACATCCCCGCCAACCTGGCCTATGGCGATCGCGCCGCCGGCAAGATCCCGCCGGGCTCAGTCCTCATCTTCGACGTGGAGCTGCTGGGCATTCAATAAACCCGCCCGGGGCCCGCATTGATCTTGGCGGTGGTGCTGCGGGGCATCCCGTCAGAGGCCACGTCCGACGGACCCTGATCACAACGCCGGCGCACTGCGCCGGCGTTGTCGTTTCTGCCCCGGTCTCCCTCGCCCTGATGCCAGACTATCAACCAAAAGTGAAGAGTGCTTATCCTTAAAGCCTGATTGTTAACCCATCAATAGGGGCAGATAATGACCACATCGTCAGCGGCATGTCGCCCTGGCCTCGGGTTGTCGGTGCGCCGCGCGCATCGGCACAACGCATATGGAGTCTGTCATGTCTATCGCCCCTGTCTGGTTCATCTCCCACGGCGCCCCGGATCTGGTCCTGCGCGATCAGCCCGCGACCCGGTTCCTGAAGCAACTGCGCCTCGAGGGTGCCAGAGGGCTGGTGGTGATCTCGGCCCACTGGTTCAGCCGAAGCGAGCTGCAGATCAACGTCGAGCCCAGCCCGGCCCTGATGTACGACTTCTACGGCTTCCCCGAGCCCCTCTACCAGATCCGCTGGCCCGCGACGAGCCCGCAATGGTTGCAGGAAGCGGTGAGCGATCAGCTGCTGCTGGCCGGCCTGCCCGCCACCCCGGTGCGCCGCGAGCTGGATCACGGAGTCTGGTCCCCCCTCTCCCTGATGGATCCGGACAGTGAACTCCCCCTGGTGCAAATCGCCATCCCGGCCAGCTTCACCCCGGCCCAGCTGTGGCAACTGGGGGAGGCATTGCAGGGGCTGCGCGAGCAAGGGATCGGCATCCTCGCCTCCGGCGCCATCACCCACAACCTGCGTGCCCTCGGGCCGGATGGCTCGCCGGTTCCCCAGTGGGCGAGCCAGTTTGCCCGCTGGCTGGAGCAGACCATGGCAGAGGGAGACAGGGGGGCGCTGGAAGAGTACCGGGCCCGGGCGCCGGGCGCGGTGGAATCCCATCCCCATGACGATCACCTGCGCCCCCTGTTTGTGGCGCTCGGCGCGGCGGGGGCCGACAGACCGCGAAAGCTGCACGACAGCTGGGATTACGGCAGCCTCTACATGGGGGCCTACCAGTTCGGTTGAGGGCGGGGCGGCCAGGCCGCCCTGCTTGCCGTGCTACCGCCGACGCGCGTGGAGAAATAGCGGACTCGTTATAGCCATTTTCCGGTAGAATGGCGGCCATTGGATGAGGCTTGGCAGGGATGGCTGTCGCGTCGGGTGGCTAGATGAACCTATATCGAACACTGATCCTGCTCTGTCTGCTCTGCCTTCAACCTGTGCAGGCCCTGACCCTGCACAGCCGCTACGATCCCGCCCCGCTGCCTCCCCGCTGGTCGGAGGCGGAGCTCGGATGGCTGCGCCAGCAGTCCCAACTGCGGGTCGGCATCCTGCAAGAGGACTACCGCCCCTTCACCATGATCGCTCGCCAGCGCGTCGAGGGGCTCAGTGCCGACTACATCGACCTGCTGGCCCGGATGCTGGACAAACCCGTTGCCCTGAGCGCCTTCCCCGACAAGGCGCACCTGCTCCGTGCCCTGGCACGGGGGGAGATACACCTCGCCAGCCTCGGCAATCTCACCCTGGCGGACAGTGACACCCGGGCCATCCGCCTGAGCAACCCCTATTTCAGCAGCCCCCTCGTCTTCTCCGTGCCCAGACGTTATCGGGGGGCACTGCTCACACCGGGACAGCGGGTAGCCGCCGTCCGGGATCAGATAGACAGGGCGCGCTTTGGCCGCTACTACCCCACTCTCACCCTGGTGACCTATCCCTCCAACATGGAGGCGTTCGATGCGGTCTTCTTCGGCCGCGATGACATCCTGCTGGGGGATGCCCACGCCACCCACTACCTCAACAGCGAGCGCTTCGACAACCTTCGCCAGCGGGGCGAGGCCCCGCCCGAGCTGGCGCCTGGCGAGTTCCGCTTTGCCGTCCCGGCCACCGAGCCCGCCCTGCTCAGCCTGGTCAACCGGGGGCTGGCGGCCATCGACGACCGGGCGCGCAACACCCTCTTCACCCAGTGGAACGGGCCCATCCGCGACATGAACGAGCGAAGCGCCGATCTCTATGATGCCGCCGAGCGGGCCTGGATGCGGCAAGCGCCCCCCATCAGGGTGTGGCTGATGGACAACCTCTACCCCTATGGCGCCCTGGATCATGACGGCCAGCTGGTCGGCATGACGGTGGACATGCTGGACAAGATCCGCACACGCACCGGCCTCACCTTCGAGTTCGTGCGGGCAGATTCCGAGCGTCAGCTGGCAAAAGCCATGCAGTCAGGCGCCATCGACCTCATCGGCGCCATCTCCCAGCAGGTGGCCGAACACTACGGGCTGCGCACCTCGGTGCCCTACGCCACCGATAACATCTATGTGATCCTCACCCGCCAGGAGGAACAAGGGATCGACACCCTCCGGAGTCTGGCGGGCAAGACGGTGGCGATGACGCACCATGTGCCCCTCGCACAGAGACTGGAGGGCAGCCGCATCACCCAGGTGGAGAGTGCCGCAGAAGCGATGGAGGTGCTCGCCCAGGGACGGGTGGATGCCGCCATCGTGCCCCTCTATTTTGCCCGCCATGCACTGGACAATGATCCCCTGAGCCCGCTGCGCATCGCCGGCCCCGCCGATGACGAGCCAATCCGGATGGGGTTTGCCAGCCTGCCCGGACAGGGGATGCTGATGGGGATCCTCGACAAGACCATCCTCGCCATCCCCCCCAACGAGCTCGCCATGATGAGTTACGAGTGGCGCAACCGCAAACTGCCGGTTCCCGGCTTCATGGATCGCCACGCCCACATCGTCTACCTGGTGTTCGTGGGGCTCCTCACCCTGGCGCTGGTGCTGCTCTATCGCAACCGCATGTTCAAGCGGATGGCCAGCGCCGAGCAGGCTTCCCGCCAGCAACTGGAGGCCCATGTCAGGTTCATCCGGGCACTGGGGGAGAGCCTGCCCCACCCCATCGTCGTGCGGGACAAGAGCGGCAAGGTGCTGCTGTGCAACAGCAAATACCTGACCCAGCTCGGCGCCGAGCCAAAGGCCATCCTGGGTCAGCCCTTCGCCCAGGGGCTGTCAGGGGTGCTCGATGCAGGCAGCATCGCCGTGCTGGAGCAGGACTTTGCCAGGGTATTGCAGGAGGGGCAGCCCATCTTTGCGGATCGCCTCTTCCATCACAGGGGAACCCAGAGCGACATCTATCACTGGATGGTGCCCTATTTCGACGGGGAGGGGGCCATCAGCGGGGTGATCGACGGCTGGATAGACATCACGGACCGCAAGCGGCTGGAAGAGGCGCTGCGCGAGGCCAAACAGCAGGCCGACAGCGCCAGCCGCGCCAAGAGCGACTTCCTCGCCACCATGAGCCACGAGATCCGCACCCCCATGAACGCCATCCTCGGCATGCTGGAGCTGGCCACCGAGGATCCCGCTCTCAGCCGTCACAGCGGCGAGCTGCTGCGCATCGCCGCCGACTCCGCCAACGGCCTGCTGGATCTGCTGGGGGACAGCCTGGATATCGCCTCCATAGAAGCGGGCCAGATGACCCTGACTCCCACCCCCTGCGATCTCGCCCCCCTGCTCTCGTCCGTCACCCGGGTCTTTGCGGGCATGGCCGAGCAGAAGGGGCTGATCTATGAGGTCAGGCTGCCCGACACCCCCATGCCAAGGGTGCTGATCGATCCCCTTCGCCTGCGCCAGATCCTCTTCAATCTCATCGGCAACGCCATCAAGTTCACCGAGCAGGGCCGGGTCGCCATCACCGCCACCCTGACCGGGGGCGAGCAGCCTCCTGTGCTGCACCTCACCATCACCGACACCGGAGCCGGCATTCCCGCGGACAAGCTGCCCCGGCTCTTCACCCCCTTCTATCGCGCCCACGGCCAGGGCCAGTTCCCAGGCAGCGGGCTGGGCCTCAATATCGCCCGCATCCTGTGCCAGATGATGGGGGGGGAGATAGCCGTTTACAGCCAGGTCGGCGAAGGCACCCGGCTCGAGATAAGGCTGCCCCTCACGCTCGCCCAGCAACCCCCCGCCCCGATCACGGCAATCCCGGCGCCCCAGCCCCACCAGGCTCAACCCCTCCCCCATCGGCTGCATATCCTGGTGGTCGATGACAATCACGCCAACCAGATCCTGCTGCGCCAGCAGCTCAAGCACCTGGGACACGACGTCAGTGTGCGCAGCAATGGCCTGGAGGCCCTGCGCGCCCTCGCCAGCCACCCCTTCGATCTGGTCATCACCGACTGCCAGATGCCGGTGATGGACGGCTTCGAGCTGACCCGCAGCCTGCGTGCCCTTGGCCATGGCCTGCCCGTCTGGGGCTTCACCGCCCATGCCCAGCCTCGCGAGCGGGAGCTTTGCCTCGCCGCCGGCATGAACGACTGCCTGTTCAAGCCCATCGGCCTCGCCCGTCTGCGCGCGGCGCTGGCCACCCTTGGGCCAGTGCCCTGAGTACCGCCAGCCCTTCCTCCCGTCATGTCGCACGGGCGCGGCTGAGAGTGCGGCTGAGAATGCGGCATAAAGGGTCGCCCACAGGGACAAGAGACAACGTGGACCAGCCATGGATACAAGGCCGGTGGCGGTTCGAGCCCCATAAAAAAACCGACACCAGGGTGTCGGTTTTTTTATATCGGGAGGTGCGCCCTGCCTGTCACGCCAGTCTGGCGCCGGGTGAAGCGGGCGTCACGGGGAGGATCAGTAGAAGATCCGCTCCCCTCGCTCGCTCATCTTGAGCCAGACCGGCTTGGTGCTGGTCTTGCTCCAGATGCGGTGCAGGTAACTGTAGAAACGGGCGCGATCCCGGCGAAACAGCATCACCGGGAAGGCGAGCAGACCCGCCATCAGGACGAAGATGCGGCGAAGGATTATCTGAGTCAGGGAGAAGGGATGAAACATGATGTAACGCCTCACTGGTAAGACCACCGAACAAAGATTACGCCAATCATTGTAGGATTACTACACCGACAGCGCCATTTTTTGATAAAAAATGGGGCTAAAAGCCTAAAAATGAAACCGGGTTACATTCTTTAACTAAAAAACAACAAAGGTGGCAAAACGCGGCCCCTGTTCCAGAGTTAACGAGGACTGGAACAGAACGGGGGAACACAGGATGAAACTTGCAGATGCGGCGCTGCTGGGGGCATTGGGCGTGCTCGCCTGGAGCCAGTGGCAGGAGTGGCGGCTCAATCGTGACGATGCCATCGACATCCCCTATCACGGGGTCCCCACCGCCAGCCTGTGGCAATGCGGTTTGCTGATAAAGGAGATGGCCGCACTGGCAGAACAGGGGGGCGAAGAGAGGTCCGGATCCAGGGGCGAGGCATTGGCCGAGATGGATCAGCATCTGCACAAGACGTGGCAACGGGAGGGTTGTTCACGGCTGACTGACATGCAATGAAGCATCATCCGGGCCGCCATGGCGGATGGACAACGTCAGGGATATGGAAAACAGGGAAAAGATGGAGGCACGTTCCGGAGTCGAACCGGACTAAACGGATTTGCAATCCGCTGCATAACCGCTTTGCTAACGCGCCATGCTGACAAGGCATTGCCTTGAGAGTGATGTCCATGGTTGGTGCCATGGAGTATTGGAGCGGGAAACGAGACTCGAACTCGCGACCCCGACCTTGGCAAGGTCGTGCTCTACCAACTGAGCTATTCCCGCATGACTGCTTGCGTGCCAGTTGCCTGACAACGAGGCGCATTATACGTACCCCGAGCCCGGGCACAACCCTTTTTTCTCACTTTGAGCCCTTTCCCGTGCTGTTTGCTCACCCTTTAGACGCCTTGGTCGAAAATCCCCCCGCTCCCTGTGACCCGACGAGCGAATTTAAGATAAAGCCATTGAAATAGTTAGCCTTTAGTCAGAAACTCATCGCGCTTAGTAACTGGATTCTCAATTGAAAATCATGCGATGAAATGGAACTTCAGGCCTCGGGGGCTCAGACCGCAGCTGATGCTGGCTTTTTTCATGTTGGGCCTGGTGCCCTTCCTGGTCGTCACCCTGTTTTTCCTCTACAGCCACGGCAAGGATCTCACCACCCAGACCTCCAACCATCTGGTCTCGGTGCGCAACATCAAGAAAAACCAGCTGCAAGACTACTTCGGCAACCTCAAGGAGCAGCTCATCAACTTCTCCCAACAGGACTTTGCCGGCAACAGTATCGGTCGCTTCTACGGTTTCACCGGTGCCTTCGAGAAGCTCGGCACCACGCCGCAGGAGGCCCGTGCCCGCGCCCAGGCCCGCTATGTGCCGGGCTCCTGGGACAAGCTGCAACAACCTGACAGTCAGGTGGAGATAGAGCCCTCCATCAGCGCCCTCATCCTGGCGGACGAGATGTATGGCCGCGTCCACCAGCGCTTCCATCGCGGCTACGCCGACATGGTGCGCAAATCCAACTACAGCGACATCTTCCTGGTCGACCTCAACGGTGACGTGGTCTACTCGGTCACCAAGCAGGCCAACTTCGCCACCAACCTGCTCTCGGGCCCCTACCAGTCCAGCGGTCTTGGCAACACCTTCGCCAAGATCAAGCGCCGCCTCGATGGCGGCCAGAAGCCCCAGCAGATCTTCGAGTTCACCGATTTTGGCCGCAACGAGCTGACCGGCCAGGTGGTCGCCTACCTCGCCGCCCCCGTGATGCAGTACGACTATGTGCGCGGCGTGGTCATCTTCGAGCTGCTGCCGGACAAGCTCAACCAGATCATGGCGGAGCGGGAGGGGCTCGGCGCAACCGGCGAGACCATTCTCATCGGCCCGGACAAGCGGATGCGCGCCAACGCCTGGCTCGCCCCCGAATTCAGCGTGGAGAACAGCTTCAGCCCCGACTTCCGACCGCTGCAGACCCCCCTCATCATCAAGGCCCTCTCCGGGGAGCAGGGGGTCGGCCCCTTCCTCTCCTACCACGATGACGAGGTGCTGGCCGCCTATACCCAGGTGAAGGTGTTCGATACCGAGTGGGCCTTTATCGCCGAGATCTCCACCAGCGAGGCCTATGCCCCCATCCGCCAGCTCGAGACCCTGGTGATCCTGCTGGGAGCTGGCTCACTGCTGCTGCTGATCCTCTTCTCCCGCTGGCTCTCCCACTCCATCACGGCGCCCCTGCGATCCCTCACCGCCGCCGCCGAACAGGTGGCGGACGGCGCCCTGGATCACCCCATCACCATCCCCCGCACCGACGATGACATCGACCGGCTGGCACAGGCATTTCGCCACATGCAGCGCTCGGTGAAGGACAAGATCGAGCTCATCGAACGCCAGACCCAGGAGCTGCAACAGCAGGTCAAGCTGACCCACAAGCAGAACCTCAGCCTGCAACAGGCGGACAAGCTCAAAGACGAGCTTCTGGCCAACACCTCCCACGAGCTGCGCACCCCCATCCATGGCATCAAGGGGATGGCCGAGTCCATGCTCGCCAGCCAGCAGGACCTGACCGAAGGGCAGCAGAAGCAGCTCGGCCTCATCATCAAGAGCGCCGACGGTCTGGCGCGCCTCGTGGACGACTTGCTCGACTACCACCAGATGCGCTACGGCCAGCTGGAGATCCACCCCCAGCCGGTCTCCTCCAAGGGGGTCATCCGGCTGGTGCTGGATCTCTGCCAGCACCTCGTGCAGGCCAAGCCCCTCACCCTGGTGGACAAGAGCCCCGCCGAACTGCCCCCTGTGCTGGCGGACGAGCAGCGCCTCGAACAGGTGCTCTACAACCTGGTGGGCAACGCCATCAAGTACACCCCCCAGGGCAAGGTGGTGCTGAGTGCCCTGGTGGAGGGCAACTTCCTGCGCATCAAGGTGACCGACACCGGCATCGGCATCGCCAGGGACCACCTGGAGCACATCTTCGAGCCCCTGGTGCAGATGAGCCCGGAAGTGAGCAAGCAGGGAGCAGGCCTCGGTCTCTCCATCACCCGCCAGCTGGTGCACCTGATGGGGGGGGAGCTGTTCGTGGAAAGCGAGCCGAGCGTCGGCTCCACCTTCGCCTTCACCCTGCCGCTGGCCAGCGGCAAGGCGGGCAGTCTGACCCTCGACAGCCGCCAGATAGAGCACCAGCTGGTGCGCCAGCAACCCGTCATCCTGCCGGACTGGGAGAGCGAGGATCTGCCGCCCCCGCCGCAAGATGCCCCCGTCATCCTGGTGGTGGATGACGAGCCCATCAATTTGCACATACTGCGCCACCTGCTGCAGCCCTGCGGTTATCGCATCCTGCCCAGCAGCGACGGTCACGACGCCCTGACCAAGCTGGCTCAGGAGCCGGTGGATCTCATCCTGCTTGACGTGATGATGCCCACCCTCTCGGGCTTCGACGTCTGCCGCCGTCTGCGCCAGCAGCACCCCAAGGAGAAGCTGCCGGTGCTGCTGCTCACCGCCCTCAACCAGCCCAAGGAGATTGAAGAGGGTTTCAACGCCGGGGCCAACGACTATCTGGTGAAACCCTTCTGCAAGGAGGAGCTGTTCGCCCGGGTGAGAGCCCTGCTGGAGGCCAGCGCCGGGCGCGCCTCCCTGGTGGAGAACCGCCTGCTCAAACAGGAGATAGAGCACCGTCTGCTGCTCCAGGAGCAACTGCACCAGGATCAGGAGCGGCTCCTCGCCCTGCTTGGCGAGGGGGCCGACCCCATGGTCTTCCTCGATGAGCAAGGAGGGGTGCTGTTTGCCTCCCGGGCCCTGGCGCGCCTGCTGGGTCAGGAGCCGGAAGCCATGGAGGGGCAGATGCTGGACGAGTGGCTGGCCGCCCCGCTGGCAAGCCAGTGGCCCGACATGACCGCGCAGCCGGTGCGGGAGCTGGACTTCCTGGTGGCGGGCCAGCGAGACACCCTCAACGCCCGCGCCCTGCCCATCAACCTGGGGGGGCAGCACGCCTATGCGCTGACCCTTGGCACCGAACCGCGCCAGGACGACAATCGCATGGCTGCACTGGAGAACGCCCTCAAGAGCCTCTCTCGCCAGGCCATCATCGAGGATGGCCAGTTGCTGGGGGAACTGAGCCGGCTGGGCGGGGAGTTCAGGTCGCTGGCGGACGATCTCATTCGCCAGCAGGATGACGAACCTCTGCGCCGCGCCCTGGTGGACACCATGCGTCTCACCCTGGAGACCTGGCAGCAGAGCACCGGCAAGGGCAAGATAGTGCTGGCGGAGAAGAGCAAGCTGTGGCGGGTCTACATGGACCGCTCCAGTCCCCAGACCCGCACCCTCGACAAGTACTTGAACCTCGACACCCTGCCCAAGGCACCGCGCTGGAAGACGGTGGTGGCCAGCGCCGAGTACGTGCTCAAGCACTGCGCCCTGAACGAGGTGCAGCACCAGAGTCTGCACCAGAGCACCCAGCGCCTTCGCCAGCTCGCCAGCCGCAAGGCATGAGCCTCCAACCCGCAGCCACGTTGCTCTGATGATGGCTGCGGGATAGAAAACCAAGCACCAATGGCCAGCTCTGGACACATCGACTCGCAGGCTTTCTGCACCTCTCAAGGGGATCGCGATGGCTGAGCTCGCGGGGGCGGCCAGATGACCCTGCAGGTGCGGGCCCATTCCCCATCACCATGTTGGTGATGACCCTGGGAGACCTGTCTGGGCCGGCAAGTGGCTAATCAGGTGAATAGACATTCGAGAGAATGGGTGAGGCTTCGCGACCCCGTGACCACAGGCCCCAAATCGGAAAAGACATTGGGAGATGGCTGAGCCGGGGGATGGACAGAGATGAGATAGAAATGACAAACCCGCGACGGACGCGGGCTTGAGGGGAATAAATGGCGGAGAGACAGTCCGCCGCAATCCGTTCTGAGCCATTCCGCATGGTGCCTGGAAAACCTTATATATTGCGGATAGATACAACAAACCCGTTCCGAGTCGTTCCGATAGATTCTTGTAAAATCCGGCGCTAAAGTATGGGCTGAAGTATGGGCTGGCGTGTGATGGATTCAGTATGGGCTGTGATCCAGCACCCCCGGCCAAGCCATTGAACGGACAGGGGAGCGGGTAAAAATGGGGAAACTCACAGCCAGAACAGTTGAGGGTCTTTGTAAGGCAGGCCGGCCCGGCATGACCAACGATGGCGACAGCCTTTACCTGAAGATAGGGAGGGGCGGCGGGGCCTCTTGGGTGTTCCGCTATCGCCAAGCGGGCAAGCTAAGAGACATGGGGCTAGGGGCTTACCCCGGTGTCAGCTTGGCTGATGCCAGAACACTGGCGTTTGAGGCTCGCCGGATGATCCAGCAAGGGGAAGATCCGATAGGCGAGAAGCGAGCAGCCGCCAGAGCAGCCAGGGAGGAAGCGGCACGGGCGGTTACCTTTAGTGATCTGGGTGAGCAGTACATCAAGGCCCACCGGGCAGGATGGAAGAACGCCAAACACGCCCAGCAATGGGCCAACACCCTGAAGCAGTACGCCTATCCGGTGATTGGCAAGTTGCAGCCGGATGAGATCAACACCGAGCACGTGCTAAACATCCTGCAACCCATATGGCAGACCAAGACTGAGACGGCTTCACGTGTGCGAAATCGTATCGAGCTGATACTTGATGCCGCCAAGGCCAGAGGCTTTACCTCTGGTGAGAACCCGGCACGGTGGCGCGGCCACCTGGATAAGCTGCTACCCCGACGCGCCAAGGTGAAGAAGGTGGAACACCATGCCGCCATGCCGTTCCAGCAAGTCCCCACCTTTGTCCGCCAGATCGCCCAGACTGAAAGCATGAGCGCCAAGGTATTGGAGCTGATCATTCTCACCGCCTGCCGAGCAGGTGAGGCACTGGGGGCCACATGGGACGAGATCGACCTTGAGCGGGGTGAGTGGTCAATCCCTGCCATAAGGATGAAGGGCGCACGAGATCACCGGGCACCACTGAGCAAGCGGGCTATCTCCCTACTCATGAGCCTGCCAAGAGTACAGGGCTCCCCTTATGTGTTCCCAGGGCAGCGACCAGACCGCCATCTATCCGCTGGGGCGGTAACTATGTTTATGCGGCGACATGGAGCGGAAGGCTTCACGGTTCACGGCTTCCGGTCATCGTTTCGTGATTGGGCTGCCGAGCGCACCACCTACCCAAGGGAGATATGCGAGATGTGCCTTGCCCATGTGGTGGCCCAGGGGGCCGAGGCTGCTTACTGGCGCGGGGATGTGCTGGAAAAGCGGCGCGGGCTGATGGAGCTATGGGGGCAGTATGTGGGTGATGCCGATAATGGTGGTGGTGTCGTGATAAAAATTGCATAGCTTCCGGTGAATACCGGTTGACGCCGAGAGTGCCCAACGTTAGGATTTACCCATAATCGCCCAATCTCTCTAGATCGGGCGTTTTCATTTCCAGACCCGGCCATAGCGCCGGGTTTTTTATTTGGAGGTGCTGACCCAGATACTCCCTTAACGAAACGCCAGACAAACCCCTTTTATAACCCGCCACTGTGCGGGTTTTTTTGTATCAGGAGACAAGCAAATGAGTATCGACCTAAGTCAAGTGACCCTGATGAAGCGTCAGCAAGTGGAGGCAGTGACCAGCCTGTCCCGCAGCACCCTTTACGACATGATGGCAAAGGGGCGCTTTCCGAAGCCCGTACGGCTCGGCCCGAATCGAGTGGCATGGCGTGAGCGCGATGTTGTGGCTTGGCTGGAACAATGTGGTGTAACCGCAGCATAAGGAGGCAGCGATGGACAAAAAAAATGGCCGCAACGCGAACGTCACGACCAATCAGCTTGAGCGTGACAAGCATACCACCAAGGCCCCCAAAGTACCCACCTTGCTTGAGCTGGCCGCCGTCCACCTGTTGGATAGCGGGATGAAGGGCACCAGCCAGTTGACGTTCTTCCCCCTGTATCACGACTTCAACTACCGCAACCGCATCGACGAGCTGCGCAACGACCATGATGTGATCATTCACAGCAGGCCGTTTGACCACCGCAACAGCGCGGGCCGCATCACCCGCTTTGAGCGGTATTGGTTAGCCGACCGGGAGGAGGCCCGCAAGGTGGCCGAGCTGGTGAACCTCAAGCGCCGCCAGCGCAACGCCTTGCCGATGGAGCCGGAGCAGATTGCCTGTTACCTTGCCGCCTTCCCTGCCACCCCCGACGAGCTTCCGCCCGCCGCTTAACGGAGCCACCACCATGACTATTCAAAAAAGCAGATTCAGTTCTGAGGCCGCCCCGCAGCCTGCTGGCAGCCAAGCGGTTAATTTAGCCGTTCAGGCTAGCGATATGTCTGTTATCAAGTTTGAGGGGGTGAAGGTACGCATTGTGAATGTTCACGGTGTGCCGTGGTTTATTGCCAAGGATGTGTGTGACGCGCTGGAGCTGACCAATCCGAGCCAGGCGCTCAAGGCACTGGATGACGATGAAAAGGGGGTAACTTTAAGTTACACCCTTGGCGGTACCCAGAAGATGCGAACCATCGCCGAATCCGGGTTCTACAAGCTGCTTGCCCGCAGCCGCAAAGCCACCACTCCCGGCACCCTCGCCCATCGCTTCTGCAACTGGGTATTCCGCGAGGTGATCCCCGCTATCCGCAAGACCGGCGCTTATGGCGTGCCGTTCGCCTGCCTGCATGACCATAGCCGTCGGCAAGCCCAGTACACCAAGGAGGCGAGTAAGCGCGGCCACGCCCTGCAATCCTGCCGGGGTGAGAAAGCCCGCCTGAAAGCCGAAGAGGCCGAGCTGTGGCGCACCTATCAACCTGAGTTGACGGGGGTGAGCGATGACCGGATATAAGAATGGGCTCACTGCCCAGGGCGGAGCTTTGCCCAAAATCAGCCAACCGCCCCAGCCATCCCTTGCCAAGTGGTTGCCGCTGACCTCGCAGTATATCGAGGGCAAGGCGGTTCAAACCGTCAACGCCCGCGAGCTTCACTCCTTCCTCAAGGTGGGCCGTGACTTCTCCAATTGGATTAAGGATCGCATTGCCGAGTATGGCTTTGTTGAAGGGGTGGACTATGTGGTTTTCACCAAATTTGGCGAAAACCCCCAGGGGGGCAGACCCCAGAAGGAATACGCCATCCGCCAGCACATGAGCGCTTATCAACTGGCGCTGGTGGCCTACCTAGAACGCAGTAACGCCACCTTGCTCGATGTTGGGATGCCCTTTGATGAACGCAAAGAGCAGCTTGCCGCTATGCTGGCGATCAAAGTTGAGCGGGAGGGCAAACAATGATTACTCCCTCCCTCTTGTCCGATAGCGTCCGAAACGGTACGATGCGGGCTGCTGCCACCTTAAGCAAGTGGCGGCATGGCTGGCGGATTAAGCACCCGAAAGCATTGAACAACTGTGAAAATATGCCTCATTTCCCGAAACTTCGGCCCTTGCGCCGGGGATCTATCCAGTTTCGGGGCATGGGTCGGGAGCCAAAGAAAACGCCCCGGCTGCGCCTTTCCACAGTTGGGCGCTGCTTTGCGGCTACCCGATCCGCCACAGTTCTCAAACTGTGGAGAATACCCCTCATGATCTATACCTTCCTGATCCAGCATTCCCGTACCTGCCGTTTGGCAGACCTACGCCGTATCCGCACCATTACCGCCGTTGCTGACACCGAAGCCCAAGCCCGCGCCGCCCTGGCCGGTTTGCCGTTGGTGTTTGTCAGCCGCCGTCCGACTGGGAGGGCCGCCGCATGAACCCGACCCACTCCCCCCGACTGGCTGAACTGCTGGCACAACTGGCCGACACCCTTGAACAAACCGACCTATGCCCCGTGGAGCGTGCGCAATACAGCGCTTTGCTTGATGCCCTGCGCATTGAGGCGGGTATCTGTCAGGGGGTGGCAGCATGAGGTATTTCGCATGGGCAAGCAGTACCGAGCAGCCCACCTTTGTTGGCTCCATCAACCCGCACACCGGCAAGCGTTCACAGGCTGGCAGCCTGAGCGCGTTTAGCTGGCGCTCTGATCGAGATCGCTTCATTGAGCAGACCAAGGGGGCCGCTGTTGCTGTCACAGCCAAAGAGGCCCGCGAACTGAAAGCGGGGCTGACTGAACGGGCCTTCAACGAGCTGGTGGCGGTACTGACCGGGGGTGATTTATGAGCGAACGGCGGATAGATGCCCTTCGCCGCCGCATCTGGCGCGAGCTGTACCGGGTACCGATGCGGCTGGCAGTGTTGCGGGTGTTGTTTCAACGGCTGATGAAGGCCCAACGGCCACCCCATCACAATGCAACAGGGGGTTGCGATGAGTGAGATTGACAAGCTGGTGTCGTCGGCGGCGCTGGCCTATCTGGCGGCGCGTGGTAACACGTTCAACCATCTGGGGGTTCAACTGCCGTTGACTGCCGAACTGTTGGCGCTGGCGATTCAAAACAACATCGTGGGCGCTTGCTTGGAACGTGGTGGCGGCAAGCAGGGGCGAGAGGATGCCCTGCTGATGCTGCGCCATATGGTGACTGGGGGCGAGCTAACGCCACTGGGCCGCCTGATGCTGGACGAGATGAACACCCTCTTCTGTGCCGAGGTGCGGGAGATGATTGATAGGGGCGATGATCCCGGAATAGTGCTGGCACAGGAGCGTGAGCAACGACTGGGGGCGGCACAATGACAATGAGCATGACAACCAAGGGGGCCGCGAGCCCCCGATTTGTAAGTGATGTGGCCGCCGCTGCCTGTGGTCACTGGCCCGAGCTGCTCGCTGCTGTCGGTATCGACATACCACGCCGTGGCAAGCATGGCCCCTGTCCTTTCTGTGGCGGGAGCGACCGATTCCGGCTTGATGACAAGGGCGGGCGCGGCACTTGGATTTGCAACCAGTGCGGCAGCGGGGACGGCCTGGATCTGCTCGCACGGGTAACTGGCAAGAGCACCAAGGAGGCTGCCGAGCTGATCGCCCCGCTGGTGGGTTTGTCTGCCGGTGGGCTTGACCCTGTAGAGCGGGAGCGTATCCACCAGCAGCAACAGGCCAGAGCAGAGCAAGAACGCAAACAGGATGAGCAACAGCGCCAGAAGGCTGCCCGCCGTGCCGCTGCCATCGCGGGTGATGTGGCCCAAGGGGTGAGCCCATATCTCACGGCCAAGGGCTTGGAGTGGCCGCAGGCGACGATTAACCGCACCTTGATCCGCGAGGGGGGCGAGAACTACCCAGCCGGTAGTCTGGTTATCCCGCTGACCAATGAGGCGGGCGAGCTGGTGAACGTTCAGCTTATCCGGGCTGACGGCAGCAAGCGTTATCTGGCTGGTGGGCAGAAGGCCGGGGCTTTCCACCGCATCGGGGGCGGGGCGTTTGTGGCCGTAGTGGAAGGTTATGCCACCGGGCTATCGGTTCACCTCGCCACGGGGGCGACCGTCTATTGCGCCATGGATTGCGGCAACTTGGCGGCGGTGGCCCAGATTGCCCGCCGCCAGCACCCAAAGGCCCGGATCCTGCTGTGTGGCGACAATGACGCACACACCCAAGGCAACCCCGGCAAGACCAAGGCCGAGCAAGCAGCCGCTGCCATAGGCGGGCTGATAGCTTTGCCACCGATTGCCGGAGATTGGAACGACCACCACCGAGCCCGCGGATTGACCGCAACCAAAGAGGCCATCATGCAAGGCGAAATCACCCAACAAGACCAAGACGCCCACCAGAGGGAAGGGGCTCCCTGGCAGGCCGAAGTAGTGCCGCTTCACCCGGTTCGCGATGACGAGACAGAGAAGGGGCAGGACATGCCGGAGGGGTTCGAGATCCGGGGGGAGCGGTTGTACGCACTGGTAACGCTGGGGCGCGGCGAGGATGCGCACTCGGAGTGGATCCCCATATCTAGCCCGGTGCGGGTACAGGCTGAAACCAGTGACGAACACGGGCGAGGCTATGGCCGCCTGCTGGAGTGGCAGGACAGTGCCGGACGTGTGCGCCGTTGGGCCATGCCTGTTCGCTCCCTGGCGCTGCGCAATGGCGAAGAGGTGTTTGCCGCCCTGCTGGATGCGGGCTTGCCGTTCATCGAGCTGGGCCACAAGCGCAAGCTGGCCGCTTACCTGATGGCCTGTCAGCCCGAACGGCGGATCACCTGTGTGGAGCGAACCGGCTGGCATGGGCGGACCTATGTACTGCCTCAAGGGTCAATGGGGCCTGACGCTGATGGGGTGATCCTGCAAACGGCGGGCTATGCGGCCAACGACTTTACCGAGCGGGGCAGCCTGAGCGAATGGCAACAGGGGGTTGCAGGGCTGGCGGTGGGCAATAGCCGCCTCTGCTTTGCCTTGTCGCTCGCCTTTGCGGCTCCCTTGCTCTCCTTGGTAGGCATGGAGGGCGGTGGCTTTCACCTCAAGGGCGAGAGCACGGACGGCAAGACCACCATCATGAAGGCCGCCGCCAGCGTCTACGGCAACCCAGATCGCTATAGCCAGACATGGCGAGCCACCGGCAACAGCATCGAGGGGCTCGCCAGTCGGCGCAATGACGCCCTGCTCTGCCTGGACGAGCTGGGGGAGCTGGACGGGCGCGAGGCGGGGCAAGTGGCCTACATGCTGGCGAACGGTCAGGGCAAGGGCCGCAGTAAGCAGGATGGCGAACTGAGGGAGCGCAAGGCGTGGCGGCTGCTGTTCCTGAGCACGGGTGAGCTGAGCCTTGAAGATCACGCCGCCAGCGCGGGCCAGCGCACCCAAGCGGGGATGGAGGTGCGCACCATCCAGATCCCGAGCGACACCGGCCACCATGGGGCGTTCGAGTGGCTTCACGGCATGGAGGGCGGACGCACCTTCGCCGATACACTCAAAGCCAACGCAGAGCGCCAGCACGGCAGCGCCTTCCGAACCTATGTCGAGTCATTGACCGGGGATCTGGAAGCGCACAGCGAGCGGCTGAGGGCCGAGATTAAGCGCATTGCCGCCGAGCTGACCCCGCAGGGAGCAGGTAATCAGGTTGGCCGAGCCATAAACCGGTTCGCGCTGGTGGCCGCTGCCGGTGAACTGGCAACCCGATTAGGGGTAACAGGCTGGCCCGAGGGGGAAGCGATCCGAGCGGTGAGGGTCTGCCTCAAGGCATGGCTGGCCGAGCGGGGCCATCTTGGCAACAAGGAGGACGCTGCAACCTTGGCCCAGATCCGGGCCTTTATGCGGGCTCACCAGTACACCCGCTTTGTGGATGTGAGCGACCCGAACCACCGACCGGCAAATGTGGTTGGTTACAGGCGTAACCCTAGGCATGGTACAGACGATGAACTGGAGTTTTGGGTTGACCCATCGGGATGGGTTGAGATCACCAGCGGACGCGATTCTAAGAAGGCCGCCAAGCTGTCAGCCAAAGCGGGATACCTGCTTGGCGGCGAGGGGCGTTATCAGTTGTTGAGGCGGCTCCCGACCGGAAAGCGGGCACGGGTCTATGTGCTGACCGATCTGGTATTAGCCGATGATGCGGAGGGACAGGAGGACGACTAACGCCCGCCAGAAGGAAGTTGAGGGCTACCGAGTGTGGCCCTTTTCTTTCCAGCCTCATGCGCGCGCACGTAAGGGAAAAACAGTGGTTCCACTGGTTCACTGGTTCCTAGATGGCTCAATCCCTTGCTACATAAGGCCTAGAGCCGGAACCACTGAGTTAAATATGACTGGTTCCGCACTGGTTCCACTGGTTCCTAAATGGGGTCGGAATTAGGTCGGAACCAGTGAATGGGGTCTAGGAACCAGTGGATAACTCACCAGTGGTTCACCAATAAACCCAGCAATGGCGCGGGCTGGCGGGGTGTTGGAACCACTGAACCACCGGAACCACTCTTTTTTCATATATAGAGCGTTACGAGCCGATCAAGATCACACTTTTATTGCAACAGGGGGTTGCCATGTTTCCTTGCAGTATTGCCCTTATGTCCACCGACAAAGAGCGGGCCGAGGCCAAAATAGAGATCCACAACAAACGAGTGAGAGCGCAGACCGCCGAACTGGCAGCGGCCACCGCCGAGGTTATGAGCGCGTTCCCCTCATGCGTGAACGAGCTGGTATTCCACCCGGTCAGACGATGGCGCTTTGATCATGCTTGGCCCACCCAGATGATTGCCGTTGAGATCCACGGCGGGGTTCACTCTGGCGGGCATCATGTCAGTGCCGAGGGCTTCATAAACGACCGACACAAGATGAATGAGGCGCTACTGATGGGATGGCATGTGATTGAGGCCACCACCGATGATGTGCGCAATGGCAAGCTAAAGGAGTGGCTGACAAAGGCGTTTGAGCTGTGGGGCAACCTGAACGCTGAGGGGGCACAATGCGACTGACCAACGAACAACGGGAGCAGGTGATCACCCTGCGCCGTCGCCATTCACTGAAAGAGGTGGCTTCTCTGGCTGGCCTCTCTTTGGGAACGGTGAAGTCCATCATCAGCCGATCGGGGCTGTTCACCGACAACCCGAGACACCGGGCCATGTTCACCCTGCCTCCACTACAAAGCAGCGGAGAGACGCTGCCAGCGGTTCAAGAGCTGCCGCCGCAAGAAGTGGTGACCGGGGATATGGAAATCGACTCCATGCTTTGGCTACGTCAAGTGATAGGGACGGGCGACCCGGTACGCATTGCCCAGGCCAAGGAGGCGGCAGGGCGGATCACCACCCCGCCCGGCGAGCTGGAGCAGCGTTACAGCAAATGGCTGGTGGCTAAGGCGGGTCACATGCTCGCGGGCCTTGGCAGCATCGGCTTTGCCAACCTCGACGGGCTGGCCGAGCGGTCTATTACCAGGCGAGCCAGAGAGGCTGAGGCCATCGGACGGTTCGGGGATGCGCTGTGGGACGACACCCAGGCGGAGGCGTTTTGTCAGGAGGTACTGAGAGGGCTGGAGCGGGACAGTTGGCAACTGCCGCCTGAACAGGTCGCGGGGCGGTTCAAGGCTGTGCCGGAACTGATGCCACACACCCTGAGCGACTGCCTTCATGAGCTGGCCTATTGGAACGAGCTGTACCGGCTGCGCAATGCGTGCGACACCCAAGGCTATTACGAGAACAGCATAGAGGCACACGCCCGAGACTGGTTTGTGTTTGGTCTGCTGGCTGAACTGCGACCGAGAAACAGGGAAGAGGCGCGGGCAACCCTGCGCTACCTGATGGGCAGTGAGCGGGACGACGCCCCCGAGGCAGAGCGGATCCTAGATAACCTGATTGGGTAGCCCGACACGGTTGGTGGTGGAGTTGATGGCTATCCGACCCGCGAGACATTCCCCAAAACAGGGAACCTTTCCCAAAAATGGGGAAGGTACAGCCCTTCGCATGGCGATACCGGGATCCCGGTATTAACCGATCATGTGTCACGGTTTCTCGGACAGTGTCCGGGCAACCATGACAGCAACTCCGCACCCAAATCGGCAGTAAACCGCCACCCCCCTCGCCACTACTGGCCGCAAACTCCGCAGTTAAACCGGCATACGAGCCAGATGAAAACGGGCATTCCCGCTTCTAGGCTCTACGCTGAACCACAACGGCCACGACATAGCTGAACCAGCTACAACCCACCCCCCAGCCGACCAGGGGAACCCCTCTCATCTGGATGGCGTCTTGCTGATCTCCATTCTGCGCAAATTGCGCAATTCATCCAAAAACGAATACCAACTGCGAGCTGCGCAAAACGGTTGCTCATTAGCTGGCAGCCCAAGCAGCACAAGTGATTGCGGTGGATTGAGCTGGTTAGGGAACTGCGCAAAGTGCGCAATCCGAACTGCGCAAAACTGCGCAATCTGCGCAAGGCGAGAAACACAAAGGACAGGGGAAGAAGGCCAGGAGCGAACAACAACGGCTAGAACGCCAAGCCGAGTCAGGCCAAGGAACGAAAAAAAGGCTGTGACATTGGCCGACGCTTCACGGATGGCGACCCTATGCGAGCCCTCACAAGCGCCAAAGTATGGGCTGAAGTATGGGCCAGCACACACCAAGAAAGACAAGCCCGCGACTGGCGCGGGCTTGAGGGGTATATGTGGCGGAGAGACAGGGATTCGAACCCTGGGTGGCATTGCTGCCACAATTGATTTCGAGTCAATCCCGTTCGGCCACTCCGGCATCTCTCCACGGGCACTCATATTGACCCAACCCTAGCCGGGAAATCAATGTAAATCTCGTTGCAGATCAGACGACTGGCGATAAAACCGCCATCCGGCGATCCCGCCCCTCACAACACTAGTGACGTTCACCCGGCAGCGCCTCCTCGCTCACTGTCTCCACCCTGTACCCGGTTCCGGGCGGACGAATACGGCGAGCCTGATGGGCCAGTGACACCCTGTGACGCGCTCGCCACCGCCCTCCCGGCAGTCATGGTGCCGGACTGGTAATCCCCGCGGGATTCGTTGACAATCTCTGCTCATTTTTTGGAAGGGAACCCGTCCCTCGCCCCAGCCGATAGGAACAACCATGCTCAACACTCGTATCGTCTCACTGCTGCTGGCCGCCGCCAGCCTCTGGGCCGCACCTGTCTGGTCCAACACCTATCCCCTGCCGCCAGCGGACAGCCGTCTCATCGGCGCCCTGGAAGATTACATCGTACAGCCTGGCGATCATCTGGAACTGGTCGGCAAGCATACCCGGACAGGCTTTCTGGCACTGCTCGAAGCCAATCCCGGCGTAGACCCCTATCTGCCCACCCCGGGCACCCGGCTCACTCTGCCGACCCAGATGCTGCTGCCCGACGTGCCGCGAGAAGGCATCGTCATCAACCTGCCTGAACTTCGCCTCTACTACTTCCCCAAGGGCAAGCAGGAGGTAATGGTGCTGCCCATCGGGATCGGTGACATCGGCCGCGAGACGCCGGAGATGACCACCACCGTCATCGCGAAAAATCCCAACCCGACCTGGGTGCCCGGCCCCATGGTCCGCAAGTCCTGGCTGGAACAGAAGGGGATCGATCTGCCCGCCGTGGTCCCCCCCGGCCCCGACAACCCCCTCGGCAAGTTCGCCATGCGTCTTGGCTATGGCAACAAGGACTACCTCATCCACGGCACCAACAAGGATTTCGGGGTCGGTCTGCGAGTCAGCGCGGGTTGTATCCGGCTGCGCCCGGATGACATCGAAACCCTGTTTGGTCTTGTTCCCGTCGGCACCCCGGTCCGGGTCATCAACCAGCCGGTCAAGATGGCGGTGGAACCCGACGGTCGTCGCTGGCTGGAGGTACACTCCCCCCTCTCCCGCACCGAAGCGGAGATGGCACAGGGGGCGCCGCTGGTGCTCTCCCCCGAAGCCGAGCAGTTCATCGCCGCACCCGACATCGACAGTGCCCGGGTGACCGCCCTGCTCGAGCGCAAGAGCGGGCTGCCCAAACCCGTGAGCGGCTGAAGGCCTGACCACCATGAACAGAATCAGTCATGTGGTTTGCCTGTTGTTTCTGCTGCCTGGCTCCGCGGCGATGGCGGACATCCTCTGGATGCGCAACGGCGATCGTCTGAGCGGGACCATAGAGGAGATCACGGACGAGCAGATCCGTATCAAGCCCGCCTACAGCCAGGCCATGACGGTCCCGCGCCACGCCATCAAGCGCTGGCGTCTGGACAAGCAGGAGAAACCCAAGCCGCTCACCAAGACGGGGATCCCCCTGCTGGACTCTCCTGACGAGGCCAATGCCTGGCTGCTGACGGGGAACGGGGATCTCAACATCAAGCTCAAGGAGAACACCAAGAAGACCAACAACGTCAATCTCAAGGTCTCCACCGAGTTTGCCAATCTGGACTGGCGTTACAGCCTGGATGGCGAGTACATCTACGAAACGGCGAACAACATCACCGACAGCCACGAATACAAGCTCAAACCCAAGCTCGACTTCTTCTTCGACGATCACTGGTTCCTGCGCTCTTCCGTCGACATCGATTACAACATGATCGAGGCAGGCTATCTGGAGATTGACTATGCTTCCGGCCCCGGCTACCGCTTCTGGAATGACAGGCAACGCCGGCTGGAGCTCATTACACAGCTCGGTCTGGAACGGGCCTATTTCAGGCCGGAGGTGTGGAGCAATTCCGACCTGTTTGACGACAGGATCATCAATTATCCCTTCGTCAGCCTGGGGTGGGACTACCGGCAGCCCTGGACCCTCTGGGAAGAAAAATTCGAGCTGTTTGGCAAGGGCAGTTATGAAAAATTCGTCGATCAACCCTCCCCCTACCTGACCAGAAAGCAGTCCGTCAGCGGCAGCCTGGGCCTCAGGTACTATTTCAACGATCACCTGCGCCTCTCCTGGTCAAGCGAACTGGATTGGGACGATGCCTGGCTCGACTACCACGGCCTGCACAGGGATGTGAGCGAGAAGGAGTGGCGTCACCTCATCACCCTGGGAGCGAGTTTCTGACCCGCCAGAAACGACACAGGCCCACCGAAGTGGGCCTGTGTTCATGGACGCAAGACGAGCGCGTCAGAAATAGATCCGGGTGACCGACTCGATGACGCAGCCAGGGCGGCGGATCCCCTCGATCTCTATCTTGATTTCCTTGAGGAGCTCGATGCCCCCCTTGATGGGCGTGACACGCGACAGCTTGGTACGGGCGCGGATATTGCTGTCCACCTTGATGGGGTAAGGGAAGCGGACCTGCTCCAGGCCGAAATTCACCACCATGCGAGCTGTCGGGAACTCCGGCGTGCTCTCGTCCACCGAACCGGTCAACTGGGGCAGCAGGGCCAGAGTCAGGAAGCCGTGGGCAATGGTGGTCTTGAAAGGAGACTCGGCTGCCGCACGCTCGGGATCGGTGTGGATCCACTGATGATCGCCGGTCACGGTCGCGAACTGGTTGATCAACGCCTGGGTGACCTGCAACCACTCGCCCACATGGGTCTCTTCACCGATGCGGGTCTGCAACTCGGCATAGAGTGCCGCCGCTTCGCCTTCGAGCTCCACCACGGGATCCTGCGCCAGGGCAGGCTGGCCATTCGCTACCTGGGTGACTCTGGCAGCCTCTTGCTGGCGGGCATCCTGGGACTCCCCCTGCAGATCCAGCACTCTTCCCAGCAAGGGGTGAAGGTGTGCCTTTTGCTGAAACTCACGCCAGTAGTCGCGGATCGCCGGAGAGAGCCAATCCTTGAGCTCAAAGGGGTGTTGCGCCAGAATTTCGCGCTTGTGCTTCAGAAAATCGACAACTTTCATTTACCGATCCCTATTCGATTCAAAGCCTGTAAAGAGGTCTAACCAGTCCTATTTTATGAAAGTTTCATCAGCAAGTACAAAAAAATCTCGGCGTACACCTGTACCAGGCGCGAAAGTGGTCACTAACATGCGAGCAAACACGGGCAGGAAAACGATTGAATGTAAGGCTGCAAACGAATCAACATCTGAGCTGAAAAAGAGACGGGGCCCGTGTCGCCACTGAGCCCCGTCCTCGATCATCTCCCCTGGGCGGTCCACCAGCTCTTGCGCTGCTCATCGTCCAGGAAACTCCAGGCGAGGATCCGGCTCACCTTGTTGCCTTGCGCCATGTCGAGCACGCGAACCTCCCGCGCCCCCACCCGAGCCAGCGCCTTTCGTGCGGCAGGCAGATTTTCCTTTTTCGACACCAGCGAGCTGAACCAGAGGCATTGGCTGGCAAACTCCTTGCTCTGCTCTATCATGGCCGCCAGAAACGCCGCCTCGCCCCCCTCGCACCAGAGCTCAGCCTTCTGACCGCCGAAATTGAGCACGGGCGCCCCGGCCACTGCCTGGCCCTTGCCCAGGTTGCGCAGCTTGCGCTCCGTCCCCTTGCTCGCTTCCGCCAGAGAAGCATGAAACGGCGGGTTGCACAGAGTCAGGGCAAAGTGCTCCTTCGGCCCCAGGATCCCGCGAAAGACATGCTTGGGGTTACCCTGATGACGGCATGTGATCTGGTTGCCCAATCCATTGCTGGTGGCCAGCAGGGTTGCCGCCTTCACCGACACAGGATCGATGTCTGAGCCCACGAAGCGCCAGCCATACTCCCGGGCGCCCAGCAAGGGATAGATGCAGTTGGCCCCGACACCGACATCCAGCACTCGAACCTGCTTGCCCGTCGGTACGCATCCCGCGCTCTCCGCCAGCAGATCCGCGACGCGGTGCAGATAATCGACCCGCCCCGGGATGGGCGGGCAGAGGTAGCCAGGCGGCAGATCCCAGTGTTCGATGCCATAGTGCAGCGCCAGCAGCGCCCGGTTGAGCGCCTTGACGGCGGCCGGATCGGCGAAATCCAGGGTCCGGGTGCCGTGCTCGTTGACGAACACGAAAGGCGACAGCGCCGGGGTACGCAGGCAGAGCGCGTCAAAGTCGTAGGGGGCCTGATGGCGATTGCGCGGGTGCAATCCGGTTTTCTGCTGGGGTGTCATGCTGGACCTGCCGAGGATCAAGGGGGCCACACTATAGAGAGTCGGCCAGGGAAAGTCTAAAAGAGGGCCATAAAAAAACCGGACCCTGAGGGTCCGGTTCAAGTGAGGTTGGAAAAACAGTCCGTACTGCGAGCCGTTTGTCCAGCCTGACTCAGATATCGATCCGGCGTGCCTGCCAGAACTTGTTGCGCCAATACACATTGTCGAGCTTGGAGCGCGTGACGCCGGCACGGAAGGAGACATGGATGAATTCACCGTTGCCGACATAGATGCCGACATGGTTCAGACGCGGGTTGATCTTGAAGAAGACCAGGTCCCCCTCGACCAGATCCTGCTTGGAGACGCGAGAGCCTTCGTGGACCTGGGAGCGGGTATCGCGGGGCAATTCGATGCCGATGGCATTGCGGAACACTTCACGGGTAAACGCCGAGCAATCGATACCTCGTTCTGTGGTACCGCCATAACGATAGGGGGTACCACGCCACTCTTTGTATACGGTCAGGATTTCGTTGACATCCGGGGTAGGCGAAACTTCGGGTTCAATCACGGGTTCCATCATGGAAACCTCGATCTTGCTCGCGACCTCGGGTTGGGGTGCCGAAGCACAACCTACCATTCCGAGCGCGACCAGCAGTAGCATCAGGTGGCGCAATCCTTTATCCCCGCAAAAAAGAGTGAAACTTGTTAAAATGCAGCCCGACAGGGCAATTTATAAGGCAACAGCACCCGACTATATCCAAGAATTCTATCGAGGCAAGCGAAAATCCCAATCGAACTCACATTTTTGCAAGGAAATGCTCTGTTTAGCGCAATTTATGTGATCATGGCCAAACAATATACAATCTTGAAAGCATCGGTTTCGGCCTCTCCAAACGGATTGTTATCGCTACTTCGACCCCATTTTTAAGTGAAATATTATGCTTTCTGCGGATCTCTATTTGTTAAATACCGCGCTCGTCGATACTGAACAGCTGATCGGGCTGTCATCCGGGCTCTCCCCGGAGGAATACCGCCACTGGCACGAGATCCGCCAACCCGGCCGCCAGCGCGAGTATCTGCTGGGACGCGTGTTGCTTCGCCGCCTGCTGGCCGAACGCCTCCACTGCCCTGCCGGCTCTCTGGCCTTTCACATCGGCGAGCATGGCAAGCCGATGCTGTGCAACCACCACTGGCAGTTCAACCTCAGCCACAGCGGTGACTGGTTGGTGCTCGCCCTCTGTCGGGAGGGTCCCCTCGGCGTGGATATCGAAATGGGCCTGCGCCGCCGCCCCATACTGCCCCTGGCAGAGCGTTTCTATGCCCCCGGGGAATACCTGTGGCTGCGCACCCTGCCAGTGCAGGAGCAGGACTCGGCCTTCTATCGGCTGTGGTCGCGCAAGGAGGCGGTGCTCAAGGCCCACGGCGCCGGCATCGCCGCCGGGCTGGAGAAGGTCTGCTTCTTGCCGGAGCAAGGGTGGCGGCTGGAGAACCTGCTCGATACCCGCATCTATGAAGTGAGCGATTGGCCCATTGGCAGAGGATGGCTCAGCCTCGCCGCCCCGACCCGCCAGGTCGATGCCTATCTGCTGGACGGGAGCTTGAAATCCACTCCGCTGGACCCCATGTTGATCCACACCATTTTCCGAGAGTCAGCCTCATGATCGTCGACATCACTCCCCAGAATTTTCACGCCGAACTGATCGATGCATCCCTGAAAAAGCCGGTCGTCATCTACTTCCACGCCCCGCAGATGCCGGAGTGTCAGGCCATGACCCCCCTGGTGGAAGCCCTGGTTGGTCAGGCCAATCCTGGCGTCACCTTGGCCAAAGTCGATATGAACGATCCCCAGCTGCAGCCGCTGGCGAGCCAGCTGGCCCTGCGCGCGTTACCCGCCCTGGTGCTGTTCCATCAGGGTCGTCCGGACGAGCAGGCCATCCTGGAAGGCCCGCAGGATGAAGCGACCCTGCGCCAGTATTTCGCTGCTTTCGCCCCCAAGGAAGAAGAGCTGCTGCTGGAGCAGGCCAAGCAGGCACTGGCCGCAGAGCAGGCCGATGTGGCGCACGCCCACCTGAGCAAGGCCCATCGCCTCGCCGCCGAGCGTCACGACATCAGCCTCTGGCTGGCACAGGCGGCCCTGGATCTGAACCTGCTGGACGAGGCGCAAGCCCTGCTCGCCGCCATCCCCATGGTGGCACAGGACGATCACTATCAGACCCTGAGCTCTCGCCTCTCGCTGGCGCTGCAGGCCAGTGACAGCCCTGAACTGCGCGCCCTGGAGCTGCGTCACGCCGAACAGCCGGCAGATGACGCCCTCGCCCAGGAGCTGGCGGTACTCTACAGCCAGGTCGGTCGACAGGAAGAGGCTCTGGCCTTGCTGTTCACCATTCTCAAGCGGGATCTGGCCTTTGGAGATGCCAAGAAGATCTATCTCGATGTGCTGGCCACCATGGGCGCACATCCGGCAGCGCAGAATTACCGCCGCAAGCTCTACAGCCTGCTTTATTGATCGAAGAGATATTCAGGACGGGGAATGCCGATCGGTCGGCATTGCCTTGTTCAGGCGGGAGTCAAACTCGGAGAATTGCCAGATTTCAGGCAAAAAAAAATGGCGCATTAAAATGCGCCATTTTTTCGCATGGATTACTTCTTGTAGGAAGTAGCCATGTTGTCGATGCGCTGGTTAGCACGCATAGCTTCTTGCTTGGCTTCTGCAACATCAGCAGCGATCTTGGACTGATCAGCACGAACAGCGCTAACATCTTGAGCCAGTTGGTCAACTTTGTTAGACAGATTCTGAACGGAAGTTTCCAGTTCGCTGGTGTTTGCACAACCGCCCAGCAGAGCGGACAGACCAACAACACCTACCAACAACATTTTTTTCATTTTTAAAAGCTCCCTTTAACTCGCCAGACGTTTAGCAAGCGGCGTGATTATGGCACAAAAAAATCATACTTTGGATAGGCCCCATCACAGATAAATGCGTTAAAACCCTCATTTTTTTTTAGTTGCACACTTTCCGTACAAACTTTAAGCAAAAATGAGTGTCCCTGGATGAGGTTCGCACAAAGCGTAACCAAAATTTGGGCTTATTACAATTTCGTATGAGGCTCAGGCTGAACGTTCTGACAGCAATTGACGATATTGCACCAGATCTTCGATGGTCAGGACCGGCATCCGGTGCTGGCGACCGAAGGCCACCAGGTCCGGCAACCTGGCCATGGAGCCATCCTCCCTGGTCAGCTCGCACAGCACGCCGTAAGGTTTGAGCCCGGCGAGCTGCATCAGATCGACCGTGGCTTCGGTGTGACCGCGACGGGTCAGCACGCCCCCGGTACGGGCACGCAGCGGGAAGACATGGCCGGGGCGATGCAGGTCGGACGGTCTGGCCCCGTCGGCGATGGCGGCACGTATGGTGGTGATGCGATCGGCGGCGGACACCCCGGTGGTCACCCCCTGCGCCGCTTCGATGGTCACGGTGAAGGCGGTCTGGTAGTGGCTGGAGTTGGCCTCCACCATCATCGGCAGCTCGAGCTGGCGAACCCGCTCGTCGGTCAGGCAGAGGCAGACGATGCCGGAACACTCGCGGATCATCATGGCCATCTGTTCATTGGTCATGGATTCTGCGGCGAAGATGAGGTCACCCTCATTCTCACGATCTTCATCGTCGGCCACCAGCACACCCTGGCCGGCACGCAGTGCGGCCAGCGCGGCCTCGACGCGAGCAATGGGATCACCGAATTCACTGAGCAGAGACTGATTCATGGTAAGACTCCTAAAAAAGACAAGGACCAGAATCAGGGCATGGAAAGGTAGACAGAGATAGGCATGCAGCGGCCGGCCCACAGGGGGCTTGCCAGCAATATCTGTCTTATCCTCTTTCATCCGGACTGTGACCGTCGGCTCCGGCATCTCACCGGATCTGCTGACCCCGCCCGGTCAAACCGGGTCGGGCGCTCGCGGGCTCCCCGAGTCATATCGGGATACCGCCGGTGGGGAATTTCACCCCGCCCTGAGAATAAGCGCAGACAGCCTAAAGAAAATCGCCGCAGGATGCCAGTCCAAAACCCATCAACGACAAACGCTTGCCCTCGGCGGCCCGCCTCCGCCAGCCGGTCACGCCGATGCACGGCACGCTGTCTTTTCTGATTTTGTTTGTGGCATAGTGCCAAAAAAACGTGCTGCCCGCGCAGACTGGGCGCCAACAACACCAACGGAATCATGACAGAGATGGAAAAGAAAATACTGCTGACCGATTGCCCCGACGCCAAGGGTCTCATCGCCAAGATCACCAACATCTGCTACAAGCACCAGCTCAACATCAACAAGAACGACGAGTTCGTGGATCACGAAAACGGCCGCTTCTTCATGCGCACCGAGCTGGAAGGGCGCTTCAACGACGAGACCCTGCTGGCCGACCTCGATGATGCCCTGCCTGCCGGCGCCCAACGTCGCCTCGTCAAGGCGGGCAAGAAGCGCATCGTCATCCTGGTGACCAAGGAGACTCACTGCCTCGGCGACATCCTGATGAAAAACTATGCCGGCGCCCTGGACATGGACATCGTCGCTGTCATCGGCAACTACGACACCCTCGCCGAGCTGACCGGCAAGTTCGACATCCCCTTCCACTGCGTGAGCCACGAGGATCTCAGCCGCACCGAGCATGAGGAGCAAGTGCGCACGCTCATCGATGGCTACCAGCCGGATTACGTCATCCTGGCCAAATACATGCGTGTGCTGACCCCAAGCTTCGTGGAAGCCTATCCGCGCAAGATCATCAATATCCACCACTCCTTCCTGCCTGCCTTCATCGGCGCCCGCCCCTATCGTCAGGCCTTCGACCGCGGGGTCAAGCTGATTGGTGCCACCGCCCACTTCGTCACCGACGATCTGGATGAAGGCCCCATCGTCGAGCAGGACGTGATCCACGTCGATCACACCTTCAGTGCCGATGACATGGCCAAGGCCGGACGCGACGTGGAGAAATCCGTGCTGAGCCGGGCGCTGGAACTGGTGCTGAACGAGCGGGTCTTCGTCTACGGCAACAAGACCGTCGTGTTCAAATAAGCGGCTGCGCGCCCCCAGAAAAAAGGCTCCCGAGGGAGCCTTTTTCATTGCGCGGCACTCACGGGTGCAGCGGCAGACCATTGACGGTCACGGCCCCTTTGTCGAGCTTGAGCTCGGCCTGAAGCTGTGACTCCTGCGCCTTCAGATATCCCATGGCAGTGAATTGCTCCAGCATGGGGGCCAACTGGGGTACGGCCTGGCCCAGTTTCTCCCCAAGGTGGGCATGCAGCAGACCGGAGAGTGCCTGCATCCCCTCCTCGCTGCCCATCAACTGTGCCAGGGTGGTGGGCGCCAGCTTGGCCTCCCCTTGCAGGCTGACAAGCTCACCGTTCAATCGCGCACTCAGATCCGCCAGTTCCAGTGTGGCCCCTCTCTGGAGCATCTTGTCCAGCGCCTCCTGGATGGCGGCTTCGTCCACCCGCTGGCTGCTGGCCTCCTGCAGCCGCTGGTACCCCTCCAGATCCAGCCCGTTGAGCGCCAGATCCAGGTTGCCCTCGGTCAGCGCCAGGCTGTCCTCCTCGTTTTCCAGATTGAGAGACGCCACCTTCATCTGATAACGGGTGGAGAGTGTCTGGACATCATCCCCCGCCAGCTGGGTGGCGGTGGTCATCCCCTGCAGGGAGACCTTGAGATCCCCTTGTGTCAGGGAGAGGGCGGAGAGGGTCGCATCGCTGCGGGGCGAGAGCCAGAGGCCGCTAATCTCCGCCATGTCGGCGCTGCCCTTGAGATCGGCCAGGGCCAGATCCGTCTTGCTCTGCGCATCGTGCACCGTCATGCCCAGCCAGTGGGCGGTCAGATGACCATTGCCGTCGAGATCGCCGCGGTAGTCGCCGTTCAGGGGCAGGAAATTGAATTCGTTGAGCCCCTCCTTGACCTTGAAGTCGCTGGCCCAGAATCGGGAGCTGTTGCTCATGGTCCAGAGGCTGCTGGCCGACTCCGCCCCCAGCTGCCATTTCTCCATGCCGAGGGCCGTGAAGACAGGTGCGAGGGAGCCCTCTGCGGTGTCCAGCAAGAGGTGGCTCTTGATATAGAGCGGCAGCATGCGGCTGTTGAACGCGAACTGCATCTCGATGGCCTCGCTCCCCGCCAGTTGGGGATCAAAACTCGCCAGCGTCTGGGGCGGCACCACCACCTTGAGTACGCCGTCGCGGGTAAACAGATTCTCCGTCTCTGGGCTCCAGGTGACTTCGATCCCGCTCTCCTGCTGCGCCCTGGCGATCTGCTCGGCCAGGATCCGGTCGAACGTATTGCCCGTGTACCAGCAGGCGCCAAGCCCTCCCACCACCAACACGGCTCCGACGGCCAAGGCCACTTTTTTCTTCATCAGTTCTGTTTCTCCACAATAGTTCAATGGCGGGTGCATGGGCGCACTCTACGGGGAGGATGGGCATCAACACAAGCCAGACAACGGCTTGGGGTCCACGCTCTGGCTGTCACAGCAGGGGGCTGAACAGGTAGAAGATGTTCTCAAGCAATTTTTTGTACCAGGGGCGGGCACGCCACCTGGTCAGTGACATGGGGGTAGCCTCCAGCATGTAGCCCTGCACCAGCTGGTTCATCTCGGCGACAAACACCGGGTTGTCGATGAGCAGGGTGATCTCGAAATTGAGCCAGAGACTGCGCCGGTCGAGGTTGACCGTGCCCACCAGAGCGAAATCATCGTCCACCAGCACGCTCTTGGTGTGCAGCAGCCCGGCATCATAGCGATATATCTCCACTCCTGCCGCCAGCAGATCCTCCATGAAGGAGTTGCTGGCGTGGTTCGCCATCAGGGAGTCGTTGCGCGCAGGCAGCACCAGTTGCACCAGCACGCCGCGGGCCGCCGCCGAAGAGAGGGCCGCAGCCAGCGGATCGTCCGGCACGAAATAGGGGGTGGTCAGCACCAGATGGTGACGAGCCTGGTAGATGGCGAGCAGCAGGCTCTGCTGGATACAGTCACCACCGACGAAGGGGCCGGAGGGAATGAGCTGGGCCCGATAGTTGGTCTGTGGCCAGGCTTCCGGCTCATGTTGCAGACTGTCGAGCAGCCGTTCGCCGGTCTCCATCTCCCAGTCCCAGACGAAGGTGGACCACATCAACGGCACCACGGGGCCCTGCACCCGGATCATGATGTCGACCCACTGGCCGACCCCGGCATCCTGCTTGAAGAAACGGGGATCCACCATGTTCATGGAGCCGGTGTAACCAACCTTGTCATCGATCACCACCAGCTTGCGGTGCATGCGCAAGTCCTGGCGCTGAAACGGGATGCGCCAGGCGCCGACCGGCAACACTTCCACGACTTTAACGCCGGCGGCGCGCAAGGTTTTGGGCCAGGAGGAGCGGAAGAAGGTCTTGCTGCCGATGGAGTCGAGCAAGACACGACAATCCACGCCGCGTGCCGCCACCTCCATCAACGCCTCGCACACCTCGTCCACATCCCCGCCGGGGTGCCAGATGTAGAACTCCAGATAACAGGATTGGGAGGAGCCCCGGATGTCGCGCACTATCTCCTCTACGATGCTCTTGGGCTTGTGCAGCAGGGTCATCCGGTTGCCCGAGAGCATGGGCATGGCCAAGCGCCCCTGGATCAGATCGTGGAGCGGGCGTGCCTTGCTTCCCACCTCGCAGCAGTGCTGGGGGAAGAGGCGCGCGAGCTGGCGGATCCAGATGGCGTAAGGACGGTACATGGCCTGGGCCCGCTCCGCCCGCTTGCGACCGAGGCGTATCTCGCCAAACAGCACGTAGAAACCGACCCCGGCGAAGGGGATGGCATAGATGAGGGCCAACCAGGCGAGGGATACCCCGATGGGACGTCGCTTCATCACCACCCGCAGGGAGATCCCAGCCACGATCACGGTGTGAAACAACAGCAACAACCAGCCGAGAAAGCGGGAAAACAGCAACTGAATGTCGTATTCCAGACCGTCGAGCAAGGCGACTCCTTGGTGTATTGGACAGATGGCACGGGCAGACCCCACAGGGTCGGGATGGTATGCTATGGGGCACACCCATTCTATCAGGTCGTTAGCATGATCCTGCAATCTATGCTGCTGAGTCTGGCCATGCTAGGTCAAGGCTCATATGACATCAATGAGCAGCAGATAAATCAGTACCTGCAGTCCCAGGTGCAAGTGGACAAACAGCTGGAATTGCCCGGCATCATCAAGGCCCATGTGCAACTCGAGCAGAGCGATGTGCAGATTGGTCGCCAGAGCCCGGATACCGCCAGGGTGTTTGGCAAAGGCAAGCTGAAAATCGCGCTCCCGGATCAGACCGAGTACGACGCGCGCCTCAACATGACCTATGAGGCGAGGCCCCGCTACGACAAGGCCAGGAGTGCGCTCTTCCTCGACAACATGAAGCTCATCGATTACAAGCTGGAGCCTGCCGCGGCGGAACAGAAGTTTGGTTTCATGCTGAGGATGCTGCTGCAGAGCATGGAGAAACGGCTGGAGACCCAGCCTGTCTACAAGCTGGATGACAAAGATCCCAATCAGGCCTGGCTCAAGGAAAATCTGCTGGGGCTGGAGCTGTCACCAGGCAAGATCCACCTGCTGACCAAACCCCAATAAGACGTCAGTTGAAAACAGGCGCCTTCGCCTGACGCACCAGCAGCTCGATCTGGTAACCCTGTTCGTGCTGCTGGTGATAGAGAGAGTGGAGGGGCCCGTCGAGTTCATGCAGGGGAAGGTGGTCAAATCCCGCCTTGAGGTAGAAGGGTTTCTCGAACGGCAGGGCGTGACAGATCACGGGCTTGTCGGAAAGATCGCGGCAGGCATGCTGCAGCAGGCGGGATCCCAGCCCCAGGGACTGGTAGTGAGGGAGCAGACGAAAGCCGCACAAGTGGTAGTAATCCTGTTCATCGCGCAGGCGCACCGCCCCCACCAGCCAGTGTGCATCACGAACCACAAAAATCCGTTCTGCCAAATCCGGCACATAGTGGGAAAACGTCGTCTCGTAATAGTCTCTGATGAGGGAAAGATCCGCATCACAGTACTCTTCGAATCTGAGCTCCATCGCTCGCCTGCTTGTCATGCCCATTTCGCTCTGGCCATACCGGCCCCCTCCTGCTCGCTCTCTGGCTCCACGAAGAGATCTGACCAGAGTGGAGCAACAGCAAGATAACACGCCTTTAACTTACAAAAAAGCCAATAACTAGATGGAAAAGACGAGGTTGCGATCATGCGTCCCTTGACGCCATGAGCCGCGCCCCTTGTCCTGAGTGAGCACACAGGTGGGACGTCCCTCTGCCATCACATTTCCAGCCTCCCCTGTTCACGGGCACTTGTTCTGCGCCATCCCGAATGCTTTACTCAACGTGGCTAACGAGGCTTAAGGAGCAAGCCGTTGAAAGCATGGATGTTGCTGGGCATGATGCCGCTGTTTTCCCACGCAGCCCCGGCTCAGATACCGCCACCGGCAGAGGTGGTGATCCTGACCCCGGAGACGGCTGTCTCCTCCCCGGTTCCCACGCCGCGTACCGTGGCACTCACCACGGCGCCGCTCCCCTCCCCTGAACCCGCTAAGCCTGCAAGCCGTCAGATCCAGGTCTACAAGTCGGTACAAAAGAACGGGGTCATACGCTATTCCGACATGATGCCGGAGCAGGGTCACTACGAACTGCTGCTGTTCAACGACTGCTATGCCTGCGATCCGGCGTCCAAGGTCAACTGGCACACGACAGGCCTCTTCCTCTATGACTACGCCAGCACCATACAGGCGGCAGCCAAGGCTTATCAGGTCGAGCCTGCCCTCATCCGGGCGCTGATCCATGCCGAGTCCGCCTTCAATCCCCTGGCCGTCTCCCGCAAGGGCGCCATGGGACTGACCCAGCTGATGCCCGCCACGGCGCGCGAGCTCGGGGTCGGCAACGCCCTGCTGGCGGAGCAGAACATCTTTGGCGGGGTGAAATACCTGGCGGGTCTGCTCAAGCAGTATGACGGCAATGTGGCCCTGGCCACCGCCGCCTACAATGCAGGCGCCGGTGCGGTGCAAAAACACGGCGGCATCCCTCATTGGCCGAAACCCGGGCCTATGTGGAACGGGTCAAGCTGCTGCATCAGCGCTACAAAGAGATGCTGAGCGCCAAGGGACTGTGATCATGCCGCACCCTATCGTCAGCATGGCGCCCTGCCCGGTATTCCTTCAGGCATAAAAAAACACGCCCGGGGGCGTGTCGATACCACACGTTAACTAGCAACACATCACTCTTTCGTGGCGATCACACGATAGGCCAATGCACCCAGAATGGCACCGACAATGGGGGCAACCCAGAACAGCCAGAGCTGGCCCACGGCCCAGTCACCGACAAAAAGCGCCACGCCAGTGCTGCGCGCCGGGTTGACCGAGGTGTTGGTCACCGGAATGCTGATGAGGTGGATGAGGGTCAGGCACAGACCGATGGCGATGGGAGCAAACCCGGCCGGCGCACGGCTGTCGGTGGCCCCCATGATGACAAACAGGAAGAAACCGGTCATCACCACTTCACACACCAGTGCGGCCAGCAGGCTGTAACCACCGGGGGAATGCTCGCCATAGCCGTTGGAAGCAAAGCCGGCGCTCACATCAAAACCTGCCTGTCCGCTGGCAATGACATAGAGCACGCCACCTGCCACGATCCCGCCAAGCACCTGGGCCACGATGTAGGGCAGCACGTTGGAGGCCGGGAAGCGGCCACCGGCCCAGAGCCCGACGGTCACGGCCGGGTTCAGGTGGCAACCCGAGATATGACCGATGGCATAGGCCATGGTCAGCACGGTCAGACCGAACGCCAGGGCGACGCCCAGCAGGCCGATCCCCACATTGGGGAAGGCGGCAGCCAGCACGGCGCTCCCGCAGCCTCCCAGTACCAGCCAGAAGGTTCCCATAAATTCAGCAGCAAAAGGTTTCACTCTTGTCTCTCCCATGATGATTAATACGAGAGCCAGAAAGGCTCATACGGACACTGTTATTGAACAGGCGCCATATTATGGGAGTGTGGCGGAGCAAGACGAAACCGACCCGGCTCATCGCGGATATGTGATGAAGGTCACAAGTTATTGATAAAGTAGAAAGATATTCCCCCGCCCGGTGCGCTTCTCCACGGGAGTCCTATGGAGGGACGCGACAGATTGTGACCCTACCAGCGATTTTGCCAGCAGCTCCGGCACCCAGCGCTCCCCTGCCAACACCGGGTAGCCCTCCTCCAGGGATCAGCGATAACGGCCGCGCACCGATCCGCTGGCCCGCCCGGCCATGCGAATGAGGCTCTGACGGGTGTGGAAGTGGCAGAGCGCCACCCCGAGGGCATCCGCCGCATCCGCCTGGGGGGGGGCAGAGAGCTTGAGCAGATGGGTCACCATGTGCTGCACCTGCTCCTTGGCGGCGCCACCGGTGCCCACCACTGCCTGCTTGATCTGGGTGGCCGAGTACTCGCTCACCGGCAGCAGGGCGTTGACCGCCGCGACGATGGCGCTGCCACGGGCCTGGCCGAGCTTCAGGGCCGAGTCCGCGTTGCGCGCCATGAAGACCCGCTCGATGACGAACTCGTCCGGCTTGAACTGGGTGATGATCTCGCTCACCCCGTCATAGACCTGCTTCAGGCGAGACGGCAGCTCCCCCAGATCGGTGCGGATGCAGCCCGATCCCAGATATTCCGCCTTGCCCGCGACGATGCGAATGACCCCGTAACCGGTGATGCGCGAACCGGGATCGATCCCCAGAATGATGCTCATGAACGGAATACCCCGCCCACTGCGGTCAGCCATCTCATCTTCGACACCTTCTTCATTGCGATCTCTTGCCCTGCAGCTCTTGATGGCCGCCAAGATAACAAACCCGCCTTCGCTTGGCTCGCTCGCTGGCACCTTTCCCGGCTGACTGCGCAAGGAGCCACCATCTCATACAGTGCTCTGCCGCTTCTCTGGCCAGTGATGCCTGCCGGCGTCACCCAGCCCCTTGCCTCCGGGTCATCCCTTTGCCAGGGCGACGAGGCGCTCCGCCAGCCGATGGCTTTGCAGGTAGCTCTCGACCAGCGCCCCGTCTGCCCGCCCGGCGTCAATCTGCCCATACCAGTGCTCGAGCATGGCGACAAAGCCTCGGCTCGCCAGCACGGGCTGCCAGTCGCCCGGAGCCAGAGTCTGCACTGTGTTGTCTCGCGCAAGCAGGCCACGAGTGCAGTTCTCGATATGCAGAGTGAGGTTGTCGCCATAGGCATCGATGCGCTCCTCGGTCATGCCGGCGCTGCGATTCATGCTGCCGCTCACCGCCATCTGCCCGCTCTGCCAGGCGACGCTCACCCCGGCCAGCAACTCGGGCTGCTCACTGCTGCGTCGCAGCACCGCATGCAGCTCCCCGTCCGGCTCGCCGCCATAACAGCAGAGGCTGTCGAGCACATGGATACAGTCGTCGAACAGGAACTGGCGAGGCGCCCCCGGCAGGGCGTGCCTGTGCTTTTGCCAATGGAGCTCGGTCAGCGGCTGGCCGCGTGCGGCGGCCATGGCGGGCAGATAGCGACGGTTGAAGCCCACAAACAGCGGGCAGTCTCTGACGATGGCGAGATTGGCGAGCGCCTCCACCTCTCCTGCGTTGTCACACAGCGGCTTGTCCACAAAGGTGGGAATGCCGGCACGCAGGCACAGCTCCGCCAGTTTGCCGTGCACGGCGGTGGCAGCGTGGATCATCACCGCATCAGGTCGGCTCGCCAGCAGCGCATCGACCTCGGTAAAACACTCGCCAATCCGGTACTGGCGCGCCAGTTTGCCGAGCACCGAGGGACTCCGGGTACAGAGCAGCGGGGTGACTCGCTCGTCGTTTGCCAGCAGCGGCAGATAGGCCTTCCGGGCGATATCGCCAAGGCCAATCAGGGCAATGCGCATGGGCACTCCTCTCAAGGGGATAACCAGATAACTGCCTGCACGATCTCAGGATTTCCCTCGCAGATCCAGCCTTGGCGCCATCTCGCTCCAGACGCCTTCTGATGCAATGCGGCATCGCCCCGCGACACCCTGGCCACCTTCCTCCATCGAAGCGCCCCCCGGTGGCGCGGCGCTTGAGCGGCAAACCGCGATAGCAAAACAGGCAGGGCGACAACTGTCGCCCTGCCTGTTACACCCGCACACACCGCCGCACTCGGGCGATTGGCACTCTTCTCACGTCGAGTTACTCTGCCGATCCGGCCTGCTCTTTGGCATCCCGCCACTTGCCAATCCTGGCGCCCAGCTCGGCGCAAAGCATGGCGCTGACCATGGCACCTATCATCCGGGTCATATCCGACATCTCTGTTGCAACCGGAAGCAGGGGCACGATCAGGTTAAAGGCGATGAGCCCCATCACCAGCCCGAGCCCGCTGCCTACCTTCTCTCTTCGGGATCGCGTTGTTATCGCCATCTGATTGCTCCTGACTTGAACGTTCCACGTGACTCGCCCTTGCCAACGTATCCAGCAAGATAACAAAGCCTTTCTTCATTTGGGACAGCCATCTTTGTGTACGAATTGTTCCATTGGAGGAACCATATCACCCACTCTGTTTCACTGATGCAAAAATCACCTGCTCAAGCAACACCCACGGTGTCGCAGCGTTGTGAAAAAACGGCCTGATAACAAAGGGCCGATAGCCCCTTTTCCCCAACCCGCCTTATCAGGACAGCCATCTTTTGGAGAAAGAGTTATCAAGACAGCCATCTTTTAGAGAAAGCTCTCATCCAGCGCCCAGCACAACTCGTCATCCAGCATTTGCGATGGTATTTGTGGAACTCGGGGGGATTAAAGAGAATGTCTTGGCATCGATGACGCCAATTCATGGCGCCTTATCAGGACAGCCATCTTTTGCTCGCTCGCTCCAGCTGGCAGCAGTATCGGGCTCTACCTTGAGCACCAGGTGATAGTGGTTGCTCATCACCGCATAGGCACAAACACCGATGGCAAACAGTCGCGACAATTGGCCCAACTTGTCGACCACCCATTGACGCCGATGTTCGTAACTCTGGCCAGAATGGGCATCCTCCCCGCACAGAAACGCCCGCCGCACACAGCGACTGACCACGTGGTAGTAAGGCGTATCCTGCAAACTGATTTGACGTGAACGGGCAATGGTCATGGCTCACCCCCTGGGCAGTGACCTCTCAAGCCAAGTACAGGGATACGCCGCTGTCAAAAAGGTGGGTGTCCCAGATTCCCCCCCGGATTTGCAATAACCGTCACCTTCATAGGCAGAGCCCGCGCTTCTGCCCATCACACAAGGGCGACCAACTGGTCGCCCTTGTTATTTATTGCCAACACTGCCCCCATTCGAGATATCGGCAAACCCGCCCCTTGGCATCAGGTTTGGTCATGCGAGCCAAAGGTGGATCCCCATATTTGCCGACTCTCGTAAAGATCTCCAAGGGACGTCGTCATCTCCCCCCTTCTCCATGGACCGAGCAAGATAAGCTCCCTTTTTATTTGGGACAGCCATCTTTGTGTACGGATTGTTCCATTGGAGGAACCATATCACCCACTCTGTTTCACTGATGCAAAAATCACCTGCTCAAGCAACACCCACGTTGTCGTAGCGTTGTGAAAAAACGGCCTGATAACAAAGGGCCGATAGTACATCTTCCTTAACCCTTCTCTTCTTATCTGCGACAGCCACCTTTTGGAAAGGCGCTGTCCCAATTATGTGTCGCCTTATCAGGACAGCCATCTTTTGGAGAAAGCCCTCATCAAGCGCCCAGCACAACTCGTCATCCAGCATGTGCGATGGCATTTGTGAAACTCGGGGGATTAAAAAGAATGTCTTGGCATCGATGACGCCAATTCAGATGCGATCACACCGGTGATGAGCTGGCGCTATACCGGACGTTGTTATGACACAAATATTCATCACTCAAAGGGATGGTTGATGACACCGTCGCTGGCCACAGTGCCAGGCAAACTGCTGACAATGCTCTTTGTCACCCACCACTCTGATACCCTGGCGCCGAAACAGCGTCACTTGCTTGAGCCAGCGCACCTCGTCTAACCCCAGCCGCGCCAGGATGGGGGCAAGACAAACTGGGATATGGCCCCGTTTGTCCACTCGGATGGCGCGACCTGTCCAGTCCACCAGCATCAGGTAATCCGCAAAGGTATATGGCAGGCTATCGGGTCGCGCTTCGTGCGCGAATGGCAACAGCAACGGAGGCAATGGGGCGGCGGACTGCTCACCATCGAGACGCTGCTTGAGGCTGGTGTAATCGCTCTGCTCGGGCCGGTCGGCAATCGCCGCCCGTATCGGATTGAGATCAACATAGGCCATGCAGGCCAGCAGGGCTGATTCGGTGAGCAGGGCCTGGCTCTTGAAGCGCCCTTCCCAAAAATTGCCCTTGCAACCATCTTCCCGATTGGCCTGCCGAGCCAGGTTTTCGTTGAGCAACCGCACAAACCAGCTGATGGAATGTAACCGCTCCCGCCACTGCCCTATCAGTTGTTGCACCACAGCGAGTTCAGGCTCAATCAGGGATTCCCCCTGATACCAGCGTCGTACCAGCAGCGGCCACTGGAATAGCGCCCCCCAACGCTCGGCCACCTCCCGCTCGCTCCAATTGGCAGCGTTATCCGACTCGACCTTGAGCACCAGGTGATAGTGATTGCTCATCACCGCATAGGCACACACACCGATGGCAAACAGTCGCGACAATTGGCCCAACTTGTCCACTACCCACTGGCGCCGATGCTCGTAACTCTGGCCGGAGTGGGCATCTTCCCCGCACAGAAACGCCCGCCGCACACAGCGACTGACCACATGATAGTAAGGCGTATCCTGCAAACTGATTTGACGTGAACGGGCAATGGTCATGGCTCACCCCCTGGGCAGTGACACCTCAAGCCAAGTACAGGGCTACGCCGCTGTCAAAAAGATGGGTGTCCCAGATTTCATCCGATACCACCGAAGCCAACGACCGATGGTCGAGCGCGCAGCGCCGGTAAGGTGATGAACATCGGTGATCGTGCGTCCTTCATGTAACAGCAAGATGGCCATCAAGCGACGAGCATGTCCTTTATCACGGGTGGCATGGATGATTTTGTGAATGCGGCGCCGTTGTGGTCGTGGCAGAGGTGGTAGGATAGGCATCAACTCAGTCCTTTGGGTGTGGCTTGTTTTGTTTAGCGACTAATCAGATCGCACAAACTGGACTGAGTTCCCTTCCTCCGGTGATCTACTATTCGGAACAGCTATTTAGTTTTTATAAATAGAAATTTAAGGCTTTTAAGAGTATGAAAAAATTTAAAATAACATTGCCTGATAGTAATGGGAATCAAACTGAAATAGAATCAAACCAGAGCATGCTATTTATAGGTGCTAATGGTTCAGGGAAAACGAGGCTTGGAGTTTGGATAGATCTAAAATCACCACAAAATGAAAAAGTCCATAGAATATCCGCCCAAAAACTATTAACAATGCCAGATACAACAACCCCAGTTGCTATTAATTTAGCTGAAAGCGACTTACTATATGGCAGCCAGAATGTCGATTCATCTGGGCCACTATGGTACAAAGAGTACAGACGCTGGGGGGCTAGTAATAAAAGTGCGGCGGTTTCATCGCTCAATGACTTCGAAAAATTAATGGTATATTTATTTTCAGAGCATACAGAACAGTCTACTAAATATCTGGATGACTCTAAAAAATCACAAACAAGAATAACTCCACCAATAACAAAGCTTGATCTAGTAAAAAATACATGGGAAAAAATACTTCCACATAGAGAGCTAATTATAAGTGGATTGAGGATTCAGACTTGCGTAAAGGGCAGCAAAGATTCTGTATACAGTTCATCAGAAATGAGTGATGGTGAACGAGTCATTTTTTATCTTATTGGGCAATGTCTGGCAGCTCCTAATGATGGAATAATCATCGTTGATGAGCCTGAAATTCATTTACACAAATCGATCCAAGCTCCTCTTTGGCGGGAGATTGAAAATCTACGTAATGATTGTCTTTTTATATATCTAACTCATGATGTCGACTTTGCCATTTCACTTCGAGAGTCAAAAAAAATATGGCTAAAAGGATTTGATGGCATTAATTGGGATTGGCAGATTGTTCCTCAAATGGAGGATTTACCTGAAGACTTACTTATTCAGATACTTGGAAGCAGAAAGCCTGTTGTATTTGTTGAGGGGGAAAATGGTAGCTATGACTCATCACTTTACAGTTCTATTCTTAGTGACTACCTAGTTATTCCATGTGGTTCCTGCAGTCAGGTTATTCAAATTGTAAAATCTCTTAAGATTAACAAAAAAATACATAGACTTACTGTTTTCGGCATAATTGATAGAGATAGAAGAAACGACATAGAAATAAAAGAATTAGAGCGTTCAGACATATACACACTAAATGTTGCAGAGGTTGAAAACTTATTCTGCGTGCCTGAGGTAATTAGAATTGCCAGCAAGCAACTTCTTAGAGAAGAAAATGATGATGTCATTTCAGTAAAAAAATTCGTAATAAAAAGCATACGAGATGAGATTGAATCCCAAATATCACTACGAGTCATCAATGAAATAAAATTCAGACTTAACTGCTTTAATGAAAAAGCAAAGGGAAAGGGGGGGATAATTGATGAACTCAAACGTCTCACATCAAGCATTAATATTGATGATATATATTCAGAAAATAAATCACTATTCTCAAGCGCAGTGGAAAATAATGATTACGAGCTAATTCTGAGAATATACAACAGAAAGTCACTGTCAACACAAATAAGTAAACATTTGGGGCTATCTAATGGTGAACTTGCAGAACTTGTTGTAAGAATTGCTAACAGCAGCAATGGCACCGTTATTAAAGATGCATTAAAGCCATATTTCGGTAATTTTTCAGATAAAATAAAATCCACAAAAAATCATTAAAAATACATATAAGAAAACAATAATGTACAGATCTAGTTATCACCTGACACCGGCCTCAAACCGGTGTCTTGTTTACGCTACTTTAGTGCGCACTTCCTTCGGTATCAATTTCAGACCCTTCTTGAACATGCTGTAGGGGGTCTGACCCTCCATCATCCTGCCCTGATGTGGCCGCTGGGTGTTGTAGTGTTCCAGGTAGCTATCCAGGTCTGTCTGCATCTGTTCTACCGACTCATACCAGGTCGTTCTCCCCTTGATACGGAAGTGTTCATCCAGCAGTGTGCGATGCAGTCGCTCGATAAAACCGTTGCTCTGCGGCCTGCGTACCTTGGTTGTCCGGTGTTCAATTCCCTCCAGTTGCAGAAACAGCTCGTAGGGATGATGGTCTGGGCGCCCACAGAACTCGCGCCCGTTATCTGACAGGATGGTATAGACCCGAGCCTCATGGGCTTCGAAGAACGGCAGTACCGTTTCATTGAGCACATGAACCGAGGTCACCGGCAGCTTGCTGGTGTAGAGCCGTCCCCAGGCATGGCGACTGTAGCAGTCCAGCACGGTTTGCAGATACACCTTGCCAACCCCCTTGAGCGCGCCGACGAAGAAGGTGTCAACCGCCACCAGTTCTCCGGTGTAGTGGACCTCAATCTGGCGTTCGCGAAACTCGGGGCTGAAGCGTTCTAACAGGCGAATCTGCTCGTCATTGAGCTCAATGGTCTGCTCCCGGTGGGTTTTCTCGAGGCGCAACAAGCGGTCGTGTTTGGAAAGCAAGTCGTGACGTTGCCACACGCCACGCACACCACCCGCACTGACATTGATGCCTTGCAGAGCCAGTTCTTGGGCGACCCGCAGCGGGCCATGAGTTGGTCTGGTGAGGGAGTAATCGAGGATGGCCTGTTCAATCTCAGGAGCGACCCGATTGGGATGAGCCCCTTTACACCCGGGCAATTTGTCGAGCAATCCCTCGGCGCCATAGGTCTGGTAGTTACGGCGAATTTCGTAGAACTGCTGACGGCTGTAGCCGATGAGCTTGC
>NZ_JABERS010000027.1:0-55737 GCF_013168745.1 Aeromonas sp. TW 6
AGGTGGTAGGATAGGCATCAACTCAGTCCTTTGGGTGTGGCTTGTTTTGTTTAGCGACTAATCAGATCGCACAAACTGGACTGAGTTCCCTTCCTCCGGTGATCTACTATTCGGAACAGCTATTTAGGAGCCTATGCGGTGGTCAAGGGAGCGATGCAACTGGATGACAAGGCGAGCCGGCACGCCCCCTGGCTCAAGGGATCCGCCTTTGACAGCATCACCATGGGGGAGCTGGCTACCTACAGCGCGGGCGGCTTGCCGCTGCAATTCCCCGAGGAGGTGGATTCGCTCGAGAAGATGCAGGCCTACTACCGCCAGTGGACCCCAGCCTACTCGCCGGGTTCCCATCGCCAGTACTCTAACCCCAGCATAGGGCTGTTCGGCCACCTGGCGGCGAGCAGCATGAAGCAGCCGTTTGCCCAGTTGATGGAGCAGACGCTCCTGCCGGGGCTTGGCCTGCACCACACCTATGTCAATGTGCCGAAGCAGGCCATGGCGAGTTATGCCTATGGCTATTCGAAAGAGGACAAGCCCATCAGGGTCAGCCCCGGCATGCTGGCGGACGAGGCCTACGGCATCAAGACCAGCTCGGCGGATCTGCTGCGCTTTGTGAAGGCCAACATCAGCGGGGTTGATGACAAGGCGTTGCAGCAGGCCATCTCCCTGACCCACAAAGGGCACTACTCGGTAGGCGGGATGACCCAGGGACTGGGTTGGGAGCGTTACGCCTATCCCGTCAGCGAGCAGACATTGCTGGCGGGCAACTCCCCGGCGATGATTTACAATGCCAACCCGGCGGCGCCCGCGCCCGCTGCGGCAGGGCACCCTGTGCTCTTCAACAAGACCGGCTCGACCAGCGGCTTCGGCGCCTATGTGGCCTTCGTGCCGGCCAAAGGGATCGGCATCGTCATGCTGGCCAACCGCAACTATCCTATCCCGGCCAGGGTGAAAGCGGCCCACGCCATCCTGACGCAACTGGCCAGGTAATGGTGCGCCGTCGCTGAGCCTTGAGGGCTCGTCGCATCGCGGCGTGCCCGTTACCTCGGACCCGACCCCTCAAGGGCGACCTGGCAGGGGGCGGGTCGATGAGCATGCCAATCCGGGCCTCTCCTGCGGGAGATGTCCGGATTGGCATCCACCGAGTGCCATCTCGTCACTAGGCCCCGGCAGGCCGCCCGCTCTATAGTGCCCGGCATCTTCCTCTGCTTTTGCAGGATTGAGTTGTCAATCTCGCTGACAGCGCACCTGTGATGGTGAAACCTGCTGCTATGGAGCCTTCATGGGTATGTTTCTGCTGTGTACTTTTCTGATGATCATCCTCTATCCCCTCGGGATCGATCTCTATCTGGTGGCCGTGCCCCGCATTGCGCAAACCCTGCAGGGGAGCGAGGCGCAGATCCACACCGCTTTTTCCATCTATCTGCTGGGCATGGCGGCTACCGTGCTGCCGGGGGGCATGCTGGCGGATCGCCATGGCAGGCGCCCCGTGGTACTGGGGGGCGCCCTCATCTTCGTGGTCGCCTCCCTGGTGGCGGCGGAGGCGACCGGCATCGCCCAGTTTTATCTGGGGCGTTTCTGGCAAGGGGTGGGCGCTGGAGCGCTCTACATCATGACCTTCACCGTGCTGCGGGATGTGCTGAGCCAGGCGCGCCTCGCGATGGCTCTCTCCCTCATCAACGGCGTGATCTGCGTCATTCCGGTGCTGGCTCCCGTACTCGGTTATCTCATCCTGTCGCACTTCGAGTGGCGCGGCATCTTCGTGGGCATGGCGCTGGTGGCCGCCATCAGTGCCCTGGTCAACCTGCGACTGCTCAAGGAGACCCGCCCCGCCCGCCAGCCTGCGGGGGCATCGCCGCTGGCCCTGCTGGGCACGGCCCCCTTCATGCTGCGCGCCTTGCTGACCAGCGCCAGCGTGACCGCCATCCTGGTCTATGTGAGCGTCTCGCCCCTCGTCCTGATGACCACGTTCGGTCTGCCTCCCGAGCAGTACACCCGGCTGATGATGGCGATGGCCGGGGTGAGCATGTCCGCTTCCTTCCTGACCCCCTTGCTGCTGCGCTGGCTCGGCAAGGCAAGGGTGCTGGCGCTCTCCCATCTCGCCTACCTGCTGGCGGGGTTTGCCCTGGTCTGTATCGGGTTTTCCTGCGGGTTCGGAGTGGCGATGGGGGAGGCGCTGGATGTGTGCGGGGATCAGGTGGCATCGGCCAGTGCCCTGCTCTGCATCATGCAGATAGGGTTGTCCGGGCTCTTCATCTGGGGGATGGGCCATCTGGGGATGCCTGCGCTCTGGATGCTGATCCTGGCACTCCTGCTGGCGCTGCTCGGTTACCTGATGGTCAAGGTGCTGCTACCATGGCGTGCGGTACGGCGAGTCCGGGCTCGGGGATAGGAGAGACGCGATGCGCAATCTGGGTGAACTCGATTTGAACCTGCTGGTGGTCTTCAGGCACCTGATGCAGGAGCGCAGCGTGGCGGGGGCGGCCAAGAAGCTGTGTGTCACCCCGTCGGCGGTGAGCAAGGCGCTCGGCAAGCTGCGGGACTGGTTCGGGGATCCCCTCTTCGTGCGCGTGCGCCAGGGCTTGCAGCCGACCAATCTCTCCCTGACCCTGGCGGAGGAGCTCAAGACCTGGTTCCAGCTCACCGAGAGCATCAGCACCCTCAACAGCGAGGCGATCCCCGAGGGGGCCCGCTTCAGTCTGGTGATGGAGTCCCCCTTCGGCATCAGCTTCCTGAGCGAGCTGCCCACGACCATCTACCAGAAGTACCCCCACTCCGTGGTCAGGATGCTGGGCTGGGATCACCACTCTCTCAACGACATCGTCAACGGGGAGGCGGATCTCGGCTTCTGTGCCAGGGAGACCCACGGCCGCTCCCATGCCAGGGTCAACCGGCTGCCCTATTACATCGATCACGAGGTGCTGTTCTGCGATCGTCCCGTGGTGTTCCTGCGCAAGGATCACCCCTTGCTCGGGCAGACGTGGTCGCTGACCCGCTTTCTGGCCTGCCCCCAGGTGAGCGTGGTGTGGGAGGCCAGCGACAGCTGGGCACTGGACGATCTGCTGGAGGACGAAGGCCACAGGCGGCAGGTGCCCATCATGGTGGCGAGCTTCGAGCAGGCGCTGCACATCGCCGCCCAAAAGAGCCACGAGCTGATCGCCGTGGTGCCTTCATATTGCGCGGACTATGCCGCCAGACATCACCCCGACCTCATCCCCATGCCGTTGCCGCTGGAAGAGTCCCTCTATGCCCAGCTGGAGATCGCCTTCATCCTGCTGTGGCACAAGCGCCACAATCAGGATGCCAAGGTGATGTGGTTGCGGGGGGAGATCCGGCGGCTCTATGGCCTGGCCGCAGCGGGGATGACGCGTTTTGCCTGGGGCGGGCCCATGGAGAGCGGGGCGGCGAAAGAGAAGCAAGGGGGAGGAGGCACCCCGGTTTAGTCGTACTGCTCTTCCATCCAGGCTTCGACGATGAGCTGGGCGGAGACGCCGTCCACGCTCCCCTTGTCCAGCGCCTTGTAGCCGCCACGCTCAAACAGGCGGGCGCGGGCATCCGTGGTGGTGAGCCGCTCGTCCTTGAACTCCACCGGCTTGCCGAAGCGACCGTGCAGGCGATTGCCGAACTTGCGGGCCCGCACCGTGATCTCCTGGTCCGTGCCATCCATGTTGAGCGGCAGACCGACGATCAGCAGATCCGGTTGCCACTCCTTGATCAGCTTCTCTATCTCGTCCCAGTTGGGGATGCCGTCGTTGGCCTTGAGGGAGCGAAGGGGGCGGGCGCTGCCCGTGAGCTCCTGGCCGATGGCGACACCGATGCTCTTGGTGCCGTAGTCAAAGCCCATGATGCTGCGTGATGACATGGGGTCTCCTCGAAATGGATGGATAAATGAAGGGGGAAGCCCCCTCCCTGTCTCCCCCTGCTTGTGGGGGGGAGGTCCGGGGTGTCAGCTATGGCCCACCTGGCTGGAGAGGTGCAGGGGGTTGACCCCAATGCTCGCGGCGGCTTGCTGCCAGCGCAGGTGGATGGGGGTATCGAAGACCAGCTTGGGATTGGGGGGGATCACCAGCCAGGCGCCATCCACCAGCTCCTGCTCGAGCTGGCCTGCACTCCAGCCGGCGTAACCGAGCGCCACCAGCCAGTGGTCCGGCGCCTCGTCGGTGCCCAGGGTCTCCAGGATGTCCTTGGAGGTGGTGACCATCATCTCGTCGCTCACCTGCAGGGTGGAGTTGAAGCCCGGGCGGAAGCTGTGCAGCACGAAGCCGCGATCCCCGTGCACCGGGCCCCCCTGCAACACCGGCTGTTTCATCTCGGCGGTGGCGGGGGGATTGAGGTTGAGCTTGGTCAGCATGGCGTCCAGGGACATGTCAACCGGAATGTTGACCACCAGTCCCATGGCGCCTTCGCTGCTGTGTTCGCACAGATAGACCAGGGAGCGCTGGAAATAGGCGTCCGTGAGGCTCGGCATGGCGAGCAGAAAGTGATTTTGCAGTGTTTGCATGGAGCGTATGTATCTCTAAGCGTGCAAAGGTATTTGGGGTGATTATGGCAGTTGATGGCGGCGGGCAAAACCGCTTTTTGCCGGCAGGAGGGCGGCAGTCAAAGGGGCCTTCACGGCCCCTTGTGTGTGTGTCCTCGCCGCGGCAACGAAGGGGTCAGCGGCCCAGCCGGCGCTCGATGGCGTCCATCAGCATGCCGGTAATGGAGACGTCGAAGGCCGCCTCAATCTCGCGGATGCAGGTCGGGCTGGTGACGTTAATCTCGGTCAGGCGATCGCCGATGATGTCGAGGCCGACGAAGATGAGCCCCTTCTCTTTCAGGGTCGGGCCCACCGCGCGGGCGATGGCCCAGTCCGCGTCACTCAAGGGGCGGGCCTCACCACGGCCACCGGCCGCCAGGTTGCCACGGGTCTCACCTTGGGCCGGAATGCGGGCCAGGCAGTAAGGTACTGGTTCGCCGTCCACCACCAGCACCCGCTTGTCGCCATCCTTGATGGCGGGCAGATAGGTCTGCGCCATGCAGTACTGGCTGCCGTGAGAGGTTAATGTCTCGATGATGACGCCGACGTTGGCGTCATCCTCCTTCATGCGGAAGATGGAGGCGCCGCCCATGCCGTCCAGCGGCTTGAGGATGACGTCCTTGTGCCTGGCGTGGAAGGCCCGCAGCTTGTCTGCTCTGCGAGTGACGAGCGTGGTCGGGGTGTGCTCGGCAAACCAGGCGGTGTAGAGCTTCTCGTTGGCGTCGCGCAGGCTCTGGGGCTTGTTGACGATGAGGCAGCCCTCATCCTCGGCCCGCTCCAGCATGTAGGTGGCGTAGATGAACTCCGTGTCGAAGGGGGGATCCTTGCGCATCAGGATCACATCCAGGCTGGAGAGCGGCTGATCCACCACCTCGCCGAGGCTGTACCAGTCGGCATAGTCATATTTGACGGTGAGCGGGCGCATGGTACCGAAGGCGCGACCGGCCTCCATGTAGAGATCCTTCATCTCCAGATAGAACAGCTCGTAGCCGCGCTTTTGCGCCTCTTCGAGCATGGCGAAGCTGGAGTCCTTCTTGATGTTGATGGCCGAGATGGGGTCCATCACGATGCCGAGTTTAATGGTCATCCGAGTTTCCTTCCTAATGGCTCGATGGGATGTGATGACCCCCTCCCTGCCTCCCCCTTCACAAGGGGGAGGGGCCTGTTGCTCCCTCCCCTGCGAAGGGGAGGGTCGGGGTGGGGTCGGCTGTCAGGCCAGATCGCCAAAGCGGCACTGAAGCGCAGTAATTGCCGTCAGGGCGGCGGTTTCGGTGCGCAGCACCCGCGGCCCCAGCAGCATCTCCTTGAAATCTTCCTGCACGGTACGGGCGATCTCGTCGCTGGACAAGCCCCCTTCCGGGCCGATCAGCAGGCGCACGCCGTGCTCGGGGATGGGCAGGGTGTTGATGCTGTAAGGGGCGCGCGGGTGCAGGTTGAGCTTGAGCTCCTGAGTCTCTTCCGCCAGCCAGGCGTCCAGCTCCATCGGCATGCGCACCTCGGGCACGGTATTGCGGCCGCACTGCTCGCAGGCGCTGATCACCACTTTTTGCCACTGCTCGCGTTTTTTCTCCAGCCGATCGGCGGGCAGCTTGACGCCGCAGCGCTCGGAGAAGAGCGGCGTGATGCAGGTGACGCCGAGCTCCACGGATTTCTGGATGGTGAAGTCCATCTTGTCGCCGCGGCTGATCACCTGACCCAGGTGGATGGCAAGGGGGGACTCCACCGAGCGGGTCTCGCAACTGTCGATGGTCACTTCCACCGACTTCTTGCCGACGTTGGCGATGGTGGCGGGGTACTGGTTGCCGTCGCCGTTGAACAGCTCGAGCTGCTGGCCCGGCTGCATGCGCAGCACGCGGCCGATGTGATTGGCACCGTCTTCCGACAGGGCGAGGGTCTGGCCAACCTGCAGGCTGGCCGGTTCATAGATACGTGGAATGCGCATGGCTGATAGTCAGTCTCTTGCTTGGAAACCCTTCAATACCCTACTGCACGGCGGCGAGCAAGGCTCGCGAGACAGAGAGTGAAGGGATTCAGGAGGAGGGGGACGCTCCCCCTCCCTGGTCAAATGGGGTTATTGGCACTGCTTTTCAATGAAGGGATTGGTATTGCCCTGCAGCTTGCCGATACGGCGGTTGCGCTCGCACTCCCAGCGATCAGCCGGATACTGCCTGTCCCAGGCTTCGTAAAGCTTGCGCTGCTGGGCCGCCAGACGCAGTCCGTACTGCTGGCTCATGTAGAGGTAGGCGCGGGCGATCTGGCCACGCACCGGCCCCTTGGGCGGCTGCACCTGGCGCTCCTTGAAGTCCACCAGCATCTGGCACTTGCCGTACTGGTTCGGTTTGCCGTTCCAGTCGCTGAAGCGGAAGTTCGCCCGATCACCGTTCACCTCGCCGATGGTGGGGAAGAGGTTGTGCATGTCTCCCTCCATCCTGTTGAACTCGTCGCTCTTGCCGCAATTCTTGCGACCCCCGTCCTGCCAGCACTGGAGCTGGTGGCCGAACTCCCAGGCGGGCACCACGTGCTCCCATTCGATGCGGGAGGCCCGCTCGGCCTGTTTGCGCGGCAGGTAGCCGCAGCTCTCCCAGTCGGGGGCCATCTTCTTGCCGCTGAACTTGATGTTGCAGCCGCAGTAGAAGGTGACGGGGTGGCTCTGGTAGAGCTTGTTCAGATCCTGCTTGGCGGCGCGAAAGGTCTGGATGTTGTCGGCATGGGCCGGGGCGCTGACCAGCAGGGCCAGGCAGAGGGAGAGCAGAGGGCGAAACATGAATATCCTTGGCAATGAGACAGTTGAATGAAGTAAGCGCGCACCCTATCACAGGAGCGCGACACGGGGTGACTCAATCCGCCGTCGTGTCGCGCTGCCACACCAGGGGCTGGCGACAGCGGCGGCAGTGATAGCGGGCCTCGCCGCGCATCACCTTGTTGTGGCGGCGCACCGAGAGGGGATGCTGCTGGCAGGCGCAGGCATACACGAAGGTGCGCTGGGCCAGCACCCCCAGATCGAAGCTGTGGGTGGTGCTGGGTTCGAGACCGAACAGCTCCCGCATCACCGACTGCCACTGGCGACCGTGGGGCAGTACCCGGCTCTTGCCACGCCCCTCTCCCCAGAGCGCATAGACCAGCAGGTGCGCCACCTCGTGGGGCACTACTTCCCTGAGAAACGCCTGCTGATTGGCCTGATAGAGCGCCGGATTGAAACGCAGCTCCCAGGTTTGCAGCCGCGCAGACCCTGCCGCCCGGCCCCGCATGTTGCAATGGACTTGCGGGCGGAGAAAGGTGCGGCCAAGGCGCGTTTCAGCCTGCACAAAGCAGGCCTCGACGCGCGCGAGCAGCATCTCGATGAGGGCGGGGTCAAGCCGGGTGGCAGTGGCAGGCATGGGATCCTCGGGACGGACACAAAAGCAAAAGGGGAGCCTGGCTCCCCTTTTATCACAACCTCGGGCCTTACAGGCCGGCGGCAGCGCGAAGCAGCTCGGCCTTGTCGGTCTTCTCCCAGGGGAACTCGTCGCGGCCGAAGTGGCCGTAAGCGGCGGTTGCCTGGTAGATCGGGCGCTTCAGATCCAGCATCTCGATGAGGCCATAGGGGCGCAGCTCGAAGAACTCGCGCACCAGCTTGACCAGCAGGGCTTCGGCCACCTTGCCGGTACCGAAGGTTTCGACGCTGATGGAGGTGGGCTCGGCCACGCCGATGGCGTAGGAGACCTGCACTTCACAGCGATCCGCGAGGCCTGCGGCCACGATGTTCTTGGCCACGTAGCGGGCGGCGTAGGCGGCGGAGCGGTCCACCTTGGACGGATCCTTGCCGGAGAAGGCGCCACCACCGTGACGGGCCATGCCGCCGTAGGTGTCGACGATGATCTTGCGACCGGTCAGACCGCAGTCACCCATGGGGCCGCCGATGACGAAACGACCGGTCGGGTTGATGAAGTACTTGGTGTCCTTGTTGATCCACTCGGCGGGCAGCACCGGCTTGATGATCTCTTCGCGCACCGCTTCCACCAGATCGCTGTGGCTGATGGAGTCGCAATGCTGGGTGGAGAGCACCACGGCATCGACACCCAGGATCTTGCCTGCGTCGTCGTAGGCGAAGGTCAGCTGGCTCTTGGCGTCCGGACGCAGCCACGGCAGGGTGCCGTTCTTGCGCACTTCTGCCTGACGCTTCACCAGCAGGTGGGAGTAGGTGATGGGCGCGGGCATCAGCACGTCGGTTTCGTTGGTGGCGTAGCCGAACATCAGGCCCTGGTCACCGGCACCTTGCTCCAGCGGGTCGGTACGGTCGACGCCCTGGTTGATGTCCGGAGACTGTTTGCCGATGGCGTTCAGCACGGCGCAGGAGTCGGCGTCGAAGCCCATGTCGGAGTGGGTGTAACCAATCTCGCGCACGGTGTCGCGCACGATCTGTTCGATGTCGACCCAGGCAGAGGTGGTCACTTCGCCGGCTACCATCACCATGCCGGTCTTGACCAGGGTTTCGCAGGCGACGCGCGCCTTGGTGTCCTGCTGCAGGATGGCGTCCAGCACCGCATCGGAGATCTGGTCGGCGATTTTATCGGGATGGCCTTCGGAGACCGACTCGGAAGTAAACAGCTTTGCCATGTTTGGTTCTCGATTCGTAAGGGTTATCGCCTTGGCCATAACCGGATAATGACAGGATGACTGTAGAGGTATCTACATCTGGACGTCTATTTTAAATAGGTCATCCGGTGATTGCCAGCACTATTTGGGGGTGGAGCCGCCCGGGGCGGGATGGGGAAGGGATCCACCTCCATGGAGGTAAAGCAGGGGGCGGATTGAATCGTTTTCCCCGCCCAGAAAAGCGATTGTGCTCCCAAAGCCACTTTATTCGCCCAGATAATATTTGCACGCCGCGCCCCCTGCTGGGACAATAACGCGCCTTAATCTTGGCCATCAAATGAAGCAATCGCAGGAGATACAGATGCCTTCTCGTAAAGAGCTTGCCAATGCCATTCGTGCATTGAGTATGGATGCCGTTCAAAAAGCCAACTCCGGTCACCCGGGCGCCCCCATGGGAATGGCGGATATCGCTGAAGTGCTGTGGCGCAGCCACCTCAAACACAACCCGAACAACCCCAAGTGGGCCGACCGCGACCGTTTCATTCTCTCCAACGGCCACGGCTCCATGCTGCTGTACTCCCTGCTGCACCTCTCCGGTTATGACCTCTCCATCGACGATCTGAAAAACTTCCGCCAGCTGCACTCTCGCACCCCGGGTCACCCGGAGTACGGTTATGCGCCGGGCGTTGAAACCACCACCGGTCCGCTGGGTCAGGGCATCACCAACGCCGTGGGCATGGCGATCGCCGAGAAGGCCATGGCCGAGCAGTTCAACCAGCCGGGTCACGACATCGTTGACCACTACACCTACGCCTTCATGGGCGATGGCTGCCTGATGGAAGGTATCTCCCACGAAGCCTGCTCCCTGGCCGGCACCCTGGGTCTGGGCAAGCTGATCGCGTTCTGGGATGACAACGGCATCTCCATCGACGGTCACGTAGAAGGCTGGTTCACCGACGACACTCCCAAGCGCTTCGAAGCCTACGGCTGGCACGTCATCCCGGCCGTTGACGGTCACAACCCGGAAGCCATCAACGCTGCCATCGAAGCCGCCAAGGCCGAGACCGGCAAGCCGACCCTGATCTGCTGCCGCACCATCATCGGCTACGGTTCCCCGAACAAGTCCGGCTCCCACGACTGCCACGGCGCACCGCTGGGCAACGACGAGATCGCCGCCGCCCGTGCCTTCCTGAAGTGGGACCACGCGCCGTTCGTCATCCCGTCCGACATCGCCGCCGAGTGGAACGGTCAGGAGAAGGGCGCCAAGCTCGAATCCGACTGGGCTGCCAAGTTCGCCGCCTATGAAGCCGCTCACCCGGCCCTGGCTGCCGAATTCAAGCGCCGTACCACTGGCGAGCTGCCGGCCAACTGGGCTGCTGAATCCGCCAAGATCATCGAAACCCTGCAGGCCAACCCGGCCAAGATCGCGACCCGTAAAGCGTCCCAGAACTCCCTGGAAGCTTTCGGCAAGCTGCTGCCGGAATTCATGGGCGGCTCCGCGGATCTCGCGCCGTCCAACCTGACCATGTGGTCCGGCTCCAAGTCCCTGACTCCCGAGAGCGCCGCAGGCAACTACATCCACTACGGCGTGCGCGAGTTCGGCATGTCCGCCATCATGAACGGCATCGCCTTGCACGGTGGTTTCATCCCCTACGGCGCCACCTTCCTGATGTTCATGGAGTACGCCCGCAACGCCCTGCGCATGGCCGCCCTGATGAAGCAGCGCGCCATCTTCGTCTATACCCACGACTCCATCGGTCTGGGTGAAGATGGCCCGACTCACCAGCCGGTCGAGCAGATCGCCTCCCTGCGTCTGACCCCGAACATGAGCACCTGGCGCCCGTGTGACCAGGTAGAGTCCGCCATCGCCTGGAAACACGCCATCGAGCGTACCGACGGCCCGACCTCCCTGATCTTCTCCCGTCAGAACCTGGCCCAGATGGACCGCACCGCCCAGCAACTGGCCGATGCCGCCAAGGGTGGTTATGTGCTGAAGGATTGCGCCGGTACCCCGGAGCTGATCCTGATCGCCACCGGTTCCGAAGTGGAGCTGGCCATGGCTGCCTATGAGCAGCTGACTGCCAAGGGTCGTGCCGTGCGCGTGGTCTCCATCCCGTCTACCGACGTGTTCGATGACCAGTCCGCCGAGTACAAGGAGTCCGTCCTGCCGGCCGCCGTCACCAAGCGTGTGGCCATCGAAGCGGGCATCGCCGACTACTGGTACAAGTACGTGGGCTTTGGCGGCAAGATCATCGGCATGCGCACCTTCGGTGAGTCCGCACCGGCCGAGCTGCTGTTCAAGGAATTCGGCTTTACCGTGGAAAACGTGGTTGCGACCGCAGAGTCCCTGTAATAGCTGACCATTGGGCCACTCTGGCCCAGTAGCCGGAAAATAAAACGCCCTCCATCGCAAGATGGGGGGCGTTTTTTGTTAGTTCGTCATTGTTTATTTGATAAGGTAGTTTTTATGGGGTTAGTGTATAAGTAATTTTATCAAATATAAGTTTTAGCATACGTATGATCATATTTTATAAATTGATATAAAGTTAAATATAGTGTGGTGCTGAACAGCATTGTGATATTTTTTTTAATTTATCATGAGTTATGTAATCAACAGAGGTTTAGTATGCTGATAACAATGAGTGACTGGTTGATGATGCTAGCAGTAATTCTTGGTCCTATCTTAGCTGTCCAAATTCAAAAGTTTCTTGATCGTAGATCAGAAGATAGAAATAAAAAAATGGCGGTGTTTCGAGATCTTATGACTACCAGAGCCTCAACTTTAGCATTTCAGCATGTATCGGCTCTTAATATGGTTGGATTAGAGTTTAATGGGCGGAATTATTCGAAGGTTGTAAATGCATGGAAGACATATTTAGATCATCTGAATTCATATCCAAATGATGATGAAAGCATGCAAAAAATTTGGGAGGAAAAGCGAAATGATCAGCTGTCTGATCTCTTGTATGAAATGGGTGAGTCCTTAGGTTTTGATTTCGATAAGGTTCATATCAAGAAAGCTGGATATTTTCCAAAGGCGTACGCTGATCAAGAGACTGAGCAAAAATACATCCGAAGTCAATTGGTGGATGTATTTCTTGGTAAGAAGTCTATCCCAATGTCGATTGTTTATTTTCCTAGTGATGATGAGGCTCTAAAAACTCAAAAGGAGCTTCATTGCTTGATGAAGGAGCATTTTGAAGGTAAGCGTTCAATTCCCGTTACAATAAAGGATGAAGTTAACGGAAAGTTGTAATCACAGCTTGTACAGATATAGCTATTACCTGACACCGGCCTAAGCCGGTGTCTTTTCATTATTTAAAGCGAGCTTTAAACCTGCGGCGGGGTACTTTCCGCATTGGACATCACCGCATCCATCTGCACCAGGGCGCCGGCGGGCAGCTCGCTGACGCCAATCACGGTGCGGGCAGGCAGATAGCCCGGGAAATATTTGGCGTAGATGGCATCCACGTCCGCCAGATCCGCGATGTTGGCAAGCTGGATATTGACCTTGACGATATCGTCCATCACATGGCCGATGCTCTCGACGATGGTCTTGATATGGCCGAGGCACTGGGCGGTCTGCTCCTTGACGCAACCGGTCAGCACCTTGCCGGTGGCCATGTCGAGCGGCAACTGGCCGGCGATATGGTTGTAGTGGGAGAAGGCGACGCTCTGGGTATGGAGCGGGCTTCTCGGTGCTTTGTCGGTATTGCGGGCACGGATCACCAGATTGTGCCTGTCTTCCACCAGCTGGGGCGGGGTGCCGTCACCGTGGGAGATGACCGCATCCATCTGCACCCGGGCACCCAGCGGCAGGGCAGAGGCCGCGATCACGCTGCGGGCCGGCAGATAGGCGACGGCACGGGCGATGGCGGAGTCCGGGAAGAAGGTGGTGTAAACCTCGTTGACGGCGTCGAGATCCGCCAGATTGGTCAGATAGACGGTGACCTTGACGATGTCGTCGAAGGGCACCTCGATGCTCTCCAGCACGGTTTTGATATTGCGCAGGCACTGGGCCGCCTGCTCGCGAATGCCACCGTCAACCAGGGCGCCGGAGGCGGGGTCGAGGGGCAGCTGGGCACCGATATTGTTGTAATGGGAGAAGGCGACGCTCTGGCTGGAGAGCGGATCCTGCGGGGCGTGGTCGCTGTTGCGGGAGATCTTGAGCAGCGGGCAGGGCGCCTGGGGGAAGGTGCCTTCCCCGTTGGAGAGCAGGGCGTCCATCTGCACCCTGGCGCCGAGCGGCAGACCGGCGACGGCGAGCACTGTGCGGGTCGGCAGCGAGTGGGGGAAGAATTCCCGATAGACGGCGTTGACGGCATCGAGGTCGGCGATGTCCGCGAGGAACAGGGTCACCTTCACCATGTCCTCCATGCCGTGGCCAATGCTCTGGACGATGGCCTGGATATTGGTGAGACACTGCCTGGCCTGTGCCTGGATATCCCCTGCGACCAGCGCGCCCGTTTTCGGATCGACCGGCAGCTGGGCGGCAATATTGTTGTAGTGGGAGAAGGCCACGCTCTGGGTATAGGGCCCCAGATCCTGAGGCGCATTGGGGGTATTTCTGGCGGATTTGATGATGGTACCACTCATGGCGATACTCCTTTTTCGTTTTTGATGTAGGGTCCGGGCCGCATTGTTCTTCCCTGACCGAATGCGGCACGCTGATGACTCGTGATATTGCGGCAACAGTTGCCCGTTCCCGCCGCAGGGCGACGGAGAAAAGGAGAACGATCATCACAGTGTCGAGCCCTGTTTCGATGCAGACAGCGCGTGCAACAGACAAGGGAGAGAAATTGGCCTGGTGATTCAGACGGGAGAATTCTAGGGGGCGGTTATCCGGGGATGCAAACCGGGATCCTGTTTCTATGAGGTGGCTCAACAGAGTGAAATATATTCATTTTGCGATTCAATTCATGACGGGCATGGCAAATAAAGGTGATGATGATCCCGCTTTACCATGAAAGTGGAACCAGATAGAACCATATTGTCGCGCATCAGGGTTACAGTCTGTGAATCCTCCGTTAATACTTTTGGCGACATTGCAGCTTATTCTCCCGGTTTTGCATAGCTATCTATTTATCGCTCTCTCGACGCCCTGTTCAGCGCCGCCAAAATATGCTGTGGTGAGCACACTGAAATAACATTCACCCTCTTTGCATGGCAACAGGTCATGACATAAATACGGGAGAAAGAGAGGGCGCTTTTTAGCCCCTGCGGCGGAGGCTGACATGGGCGGGTCGCCACATCGCCTATGCCATATCTTTTCAGCGGCGCGAACGCACCCCGCCAACAAGGCTCATAAGCAAGGGGAGGGGGCCTTCCCCTTGCCTGCCCCGACTTGCCGCCCCCCGATGTATATCACTCCTGTCATGACCCTCCCTGTGAGGGGGCCTCGGAGTCCGCCCTACTTTGCCGCCCTGGCGTATCCCGCACTCCTTGCGATGCAGCCGGCTCATCTTCCCCGCACCATCCTTATTTGTGTTATTTGTCATCAACTGCCGTTATTGCGACCTGGGTCGGGGTTTGGGTGGATTATTAACTGTATGATTAATAATGAAATCAGGGACCCTGCCGACGAGCAGCACGGATCGGCACTCATCTGCCCGGGAGTGGCACATGCGATCGCATCGCGAGCCCCGTCATCTGACTTCGGAGGTTTTATGCTTGGATTCATTCTGGGTGACATGTACAGCCGCACCAGCGGGTTTCGGCCACCCCCCGCCTAGGCAAGCACTTCCCCCTCGCCCCCGACTATCAACTGCGCGGTCGCACCGGTGCCGCCATCCTGACCATGGAGACCCTGCTCGATACCCCCTATCCCCAGAAGAAGTTCAGGGCTCTGATCTATGGCGCCTTTATCGAGCGCCAGCGTCGCCTCTTTGCCGAGCAGGTGGTCATCGGCCGGATGGAGGAGGGCCAGGACCTGGCGATCGCCATTGATCTCGCCTTTATCAGCACGGCGGTGCCCATCGGTCTGCTCGCCATCTCGGAGGAGATCGCGCTGCTGACCACGCCCCGTCCCACCCAGACCCATCCTCATCAGGCGGCCTTGAGCCAGGCGCTCGACTGCACCGCCATGCTGATGTTCTATGCCAAGGTCATTCGCCAGCGCAATGCGGTGCTTGAGCACATCGGCCACCAGTTCGGCTACAGGCCGCAGGCCGGGTTGGTGGCCAGGGTGGGCCACGGCGGGGAAGATGACTATGCCGCCTTCATGGTCAATGTGATGACCTGCATCGCCCATTCGGGCTCCCTCAAAGAGGCGCTGGAGAATGGCGTCAGGATGGGCATGCACGAGCCCGCCTTCTTCTGTATCGTCGGCGCCCTGGCCTCGACCCTGTGGGGAGTGCCCAAACCCTGGGCCCATGAGATCTCCCGTTTCATCCAGCGCCAGCACCCCCACTATCTCCAGATCCTGCTGCGGGGCGAAGCCAGGGTGGGCCGCAGACAGATCAACCTGGAGCCTCCCAAACCGCCGCTCTGTGCACCGGTCAAGCGCCAGGTAAACCGCTTCCTGAAGTGGGCCTTCTAGGGCCATGGGAGTGCTCTCGAGGGGCGGGTCCATGGCGCCATCCCATCGGCCCGCCCCTGCTGAGGGTCATCACGGGGCTGTTATCTCACTGACCCCTGATCCCCCGGCTACCTTGCCCATGAGAGGATGGTCAGGAAAGCCAACGGCTGCACGGGGGACAAGGGGCGGGTAGAAGGTGATCCACCTCGCCTTTTGATGTGAACGTCTTTTGATGTTTGGCGCCATACGATACCATGCGCAGCGTGTGTTCCTGTTGGGGGTAGGCGCCGCCCATCGCCCCCGTGGCTGGCTGCTGGTCCGTCATGATCACGGGATGCACAATCCGGGGCCGCCACGGCAACCCCTTATCGCCATAGCCAACAGGACGGAGTATCAGGATGGCCATTGCCATTGAGCAGTCGGACAACACACTGAGGGTCAACAAGGATCGCTACGATCTGGGCCGCATCGTCGGCGTGCAGGTAAAAGCTCTCGGCTGGATGGATCGGCTCAAGAAGAGCTTGTTGCTGGGGATGGTCACCTCCAGTGTGCTCTTTTACTTCACCCCTTCCTACGAGCAGGCGGGCAACTGGCTCATCGTGCTCTTCCTGCCCCTGGTGGGTTTTCTGTCTGGCGCCCTGATGGGGTTGCTCTCCAGCGCGAAATATGAGTTTTGCATCGAATTTTCCCACGCCGACGAGACGGGCGTGCAGTGGATCACCGCCGCCAGGAGTCGGCATGTCGCCGATTATGAGACCTTCAAGGCGCAGGCGGCCAGGTTGAAAGAGCGGCTCGGGTAGGGAGCACAGAGTGACGGGTCTGCGCCATCCGGCGTCAGGCATAACAACAAGCCCGAACAGGTGCACCTGTTCGGGCTTGTTCCATTAGGGGGAGGGCGCTCGGGAAGCGGCTCAGGCGGGATAGAGGGCGCCCAGCACCGCCGGGCGGCTCGCACCGGTCACCGCAGGCAGGTTGCCCGGCTTTCGCTGGATAAAGCGCTGTGCCAGCCAGGCAAAGGCGGCCCCTTCCACCCAGTCCGGTGCAAGGCCGAGCTGGGCGGTGCTGGTCAGATGCCAGTCGGGCAGCAGGGCAGCAAGCTCCGCCAGCAGCGGGGCGTTGTGGGCGCCGCCGCCGCAGACAAACAGCTCGGGCCGGGTTGGCGCATCACGGTGGGTGGGCAACTGGCGGGCGATGCTGTGGCAGGTGAGGGATTGCAGGGTACGCTGCACATCAGCGGGGGCGTATGCGCAGCCGTCCAGCTCGCCGTCGAGCCAGTCGAGGGTGAACATCTCACGCCCCGTGCTCTTGGGGGCGGGGGCGGCGAAGTAGGGGTGAGCCAGCAACTGCTCCAGCAGCGCAGGAATAAGCTTGCCGCTGGCGGCCCACTGGCCACCGGCATCATAGCTGTCACCGTGTGGATGGTGGCGGCGATACCAGCCATCGAGCAGGGTGTTGGCGGGGCCGGTATCGAAGCCATATACCCCTGAACCCGCCCCCCCGTCGGCCTGGCCGGGCAGCACCGAGATATTGGCAATGCCGCCGAGGTTCAGCACCACCCGCAGGGCACCGGGGCGGGCAAAGAGCGCCTGATGGAAGGCGGGCACCAGGGGCGCCCCCTGACCGCCGAGGGCTATGTCCATGGTGCGAAAATCGGCCACCACGTCGATGCCGGTCAGGGCCGCCAGCAGGGCCGCGTTGCCAATCTGCAGGGTAAAACCGAGGGCTGGGCGGTGGCGTATGGTCTGGCCGTGACTGCCGATGGCGCGAATCTCCTTGGGAGTCAGCGCCGCCTTGGCGAGCAGGGCCTGGGTGGCGGCGGCAAATTCGCGGGCCACCAGGTTGTCGGCGACCCCCATGCGGTCGATTTCGTTCTCCCCCGGGGTGCAGAGGGCGTGCAGCTCGTGGGCGGTCTCCGCTGGCCAGGGATGGCACAGCGCCGCCTCTACTCGAAGCGCTTCCCTATCCATCGTCACCAGCACGGCGTCGATACCATCCATACTGGTACCGGACATCAAGCCTATATAGCGTTCAGTCATGACAACCCCTTTCAATGATGCGGGGGAACGGTTCGATACCATGCCCCGCTCTGGTACCGGACATCCAGCCTATATAGCGCTCAGTCATGACAACCCCCTTTCAATGATGCAGAGGAACGGTCTGATACCGTGTTCCGCCTTGGTCGACAGCGGTCAGCTGTCGTCACCGTTGCCCTTGTTTCTGGCCAGTTGCAGCTCGGGGCTGTCCAGCTTGGCCAGTTGGGGCATGGCCTGGGCCTTGAAGCTGGCCAGCGCCCGCCCGCTGAGAGACTCCGCCTGGGGCAGGTTGAGGGTGCGCGGGTTCTTGTGTACGCCGCCCACCACGAACTCATAGTGCAGGTGCGGGCCTGTGACCCGGCCGGTGCCGCCGAGCAGGCCGATGGTCTGGCCCTGCTTCACTCGCTGCCCCTTGTTGACGGTGCGCTTGGAGAGGTGCAGATACTTGGTCACGTAGTTGCCGGCGTGCTTGATGAAGACGTAGTTGCCGTTGAACTGGTTGTAGCCGGCGGCCACCACGCTGCCGCCGCCCGCCGCCATGATGGGTGTCCCCACCGGCGCCACGTAGTCGATGCCGTTGTGGGGACGCACCTTGCCGGTGACCGGGTGAAGGCGGCGCGGATTGAAGTTGGAGCTGATGTATTTGAAGTTGACCGGCGCGCGCAGGAAGCTCTTGCGCATCGCCTTGCCGTCCGGGGTGTAGTAGTTGCCATCCGTGTTCAGCACGGCACGGTAGATGGCCCCCTGGTTGACGAACTCGGCGGCCAGGATGTCGCCGGAGGCAACCCGCTCGTCATCCTGGTATTTGTCCTGGTAGACCACCCGGAAGCTGTCTCCCGGTTGCAGGTCCTGGGCAAAGTCGATGTCCCAGCCGAAGATGGCGGCGAGATCCATGATCTGGTCTTCCGTCATGCCCGCTTCGACGGCGGCGCCCCAGAAGCTGGAGCGGATTTCCCCCTGGGCCACCTGTTCGCGGGTGTCGAGCTCGATCTTCACCGGCCTGGCCACGAAGCCGTCATCCCGGCGGTTCACCTTGAGCGCCTGCTCCAGGCTGTGGGGGTAATAGAGGCTGTGCAGCTCGCCGCCCTTGGTGAGCTTGAAGGTGAGCTCCTGACCGGGTTTGAGCAGGCGCAGGGTATCCGTGCCCTCGAGCTGGTCGATGAGGTGCAGATCCGTGGTGCTGAGGCCCAGGCGCTGGAAGATGACCCCCATGTTGTCGCCGCTTCGCACCTTCACCTGTCTGGTGACGTAGTGCGGTTTGGGCGGGATGACGGGCTCGGCCCGTGCCAGCTGGGCCTCCTCGTCGACCTGCTGCTCGACGGCCAGTTCGTTGTCGTTGACATCGACCCGGGTGGCGACTGCCTGTTCGCTCGGCCAGGCCGCCAGCATCATCACCATGATGCTCAGGATAAGCACCATCTTGCGGTGCCAGTGAGGGAGAGAGTTGAAGGCGTGCCAAAGGACCATGAGAAGCAGACAAAGTTGAACCCGGAAGAAGGTCGGAGTTTACCGCCTTTCCAATTGGCCCGCCATTCCAGTAATATGTCTGGCCCTGTGGAATCGTGATTGGAGAGTCAAAAAATGTCCCAGCTCGAGGTGGCGCTAGCCGAGATCAAGCGCGGAGCGGAAGAAATTCTGGTTGAAGAAGAACTGATCGCCAAGTTGAAGGAAGGGCGCCCCCTGCGCATCAAGCTGGGGATGGACCCGACCGCGCCGGACATCCACCTGGGTCATACCGTGATCCTCAACAAGCTGAAGACCTTCCAGGATCTGGGCCATGAAGTGATCCTGCTGATCGGTGACTTCACCGCCATGGTGGGTGACCCCTCCGGCAAGAACGCCACCCGTCCGCCGCTCTCCGAAGAGGCCATCAAGCACAACGCCCTCACCTATGCCGAGCAGGCGTTCAAGATCCTCGATCCCGCCAAGACCCGCATCGAGTACAACTCGACCTGGCTGAGCGAGCTGGGCGCGACCGGCATGATCAAGCTGGCGGCCAAGCAGACCGTGGCCCGCATGATGGAGCGCGACGACTTCAAGAAGCGCTACAGCAACGGCCAGTCCATCGCCATTCACGAATTCCTCTATCCGCTGCTGCAAGGCTATGACTCGGTCGCGCTGAAGGCGGACGTCGAGCTCGGCGGTACCGATCAGAAGTTCAACCTGCTGATGGGCCGCGAGCTGCAAAAAGATGCCGGCATGGCGACCCAGTGCGTGCTGATGATGCCGCTCTTGGTGGGCCTGGATGGCGTCAAGAAAATGTCCAAGTCCGCTGCCAACTACATCGGCGTGCACGATGCCCCGGGCGAGATGTTCGGCAAGATCATGTCCATCACCGACGATCTGATGTGGAACTACTACGAACTGCTCTCCTTCCGTCCGCTGGCTGAAATCGAAGAGTTCAAGGCGGGCATTGCTGCCGGCACTCTCAACCCGCGCGACGTGAAGATCTGGCTGGCCAAAGAGATCATCGCCCGTTATCACGACGAGGCGGCGGCCGAAGCGGCCCACGAAGACTTCACCCAGCGCTTCTCCAAGAACGCCATTCCGGACGAAATGCCGGAAGTCGAGCTGGCTTTGGAAGGCGAAGGGCTGGCCATCGCCAACCTGCTCAAAGATGCCGATCTGGTGGCCACCACCTCCGAAGCGCTGCGGATGATCAAGCAGGGCGCGGTCAAGGTTGACGGCGAGAAGCTGGAAGATGGCAAGGCACTCATCGGTGCCGGTACCGCCGTCTACCAGGTCGGCAAGCGCAAGTTTGCCCGGGTGATCGTCAAGTAAGTCGCCACCTCTGGCGCCGCCATAAAAAGGCCTCCCTTGCGGAGGCCTTTTTGTTTTTTGGGAGCAGCATGGCGTTCGATGTCATGCAAAGGAGAGGGGCGATCAGCGTTCTCCTACCTGGCGAGCGGCATGGCTCCCAGGGCAGGTACGCAGGTATTGGTGGGGGGTCAGGCCGAACTCCTCCTTGAAGCGCGCGGCAAAGCGGCCGGGGGAGTCGTAGCCACAGGCGAGGGCGGTCTGAAGCGGCGTGAGCCCCTGTTGCTGCAGGGTGAGGGCGTGCCCCAGGCGTATCTGGGTCAGCACCTGGCGAAAGCTGCGTCCCTCGGCGGCCAGCTTGCGGACCAGAGAGGCGCGGCTCATGGCGAAGTGGGTCGCTACCGTCTCGAGCCGGTGATCAAGACCAGGCTCCACGCTGAGGTAACGGGCCAGCCGTTCCCCCAGGGTCATGGTGGTGGCAGGAAAGAGCAGGCCAAGGCCCCCCGCTTCCCTGAGCTCGCCATAAAACCCTTGCAGCAGCTGGGTCTGGGCCGTCTCGCAGAGCTGCCGCTGCGCCATGGTGGTGACGAGATCGAAGCAGAAGGCGAGGGCTGACGTCACCCTGATGGCCGGTGGCTTGAGGAGATCGAGGGTGCTCTCTGCCAGCCACTCGGCCGGTGGCGGGGCCAGCAGGGTGAGCGCCTGGGAGCGAAACGTGCCCTGCTCCGGCTGGTTGACGAAGGTGAGCCGGTGACCCGCCGGGATCAGCAGCCAGCTCTCCTTGTCAAAGGAGAGGCGCTGCTCCCGCCACCACAGCTGCTTGCGGCCCTGCTGCACCCAGATGAGGGTCGGCGCGTAGATGAGCACCCGGCGCAGGGGCTGCTGGCGGATCCCGAAGTAGTGATTCAGTTGCAGCAGGGGCGTGCTCATCGGGCGGGCTCCTAGGGGGTGGTGAAGGTGGCGGTCAGGGTGGCCTTGCCAAGGGCGAGGCTGTTGAGCATGTAGCCTACCATGGCGGGCGGGGTGTTGGCCTTCACCTCCAGCGCCTTGGGCAGGGCCCAGACGGTGAACTGGTAGCGGTGCATGCCGTGACCGGCGGGCGGGCAGGGGCCGCCATAACCCTGGGTACCGTAGTCGGTGCCAAGCTCCAGTCCCTGCTTGATCTTGCCGGAGGCATTGCTCGGCAGCTCGCTCTGGCTGGCCGGCAGGTTCACCACCAGCCAGTGCCACCAGCCGCTGCCGGTGGGGGCGTCCGGGTCATAGGCGGTGATGGCGACGCTCTGGGTGCCGGCGGGCAGGCTCTGCCAGCTCAACTGGGGGGAGCGGTTCTCGCCGCTGCAACCAAAGCCGTTGAAGCTGAAGACCTTGTCCATGGGTTCACCCTCGCGGATGTCGGTACTCTTGAGGGTCATGGCGCCGGCGGGCAGAGCCGCGAGGCAGAACAGGGGCAGCAGCGGGATAATGGGGGATCTCATGATGGGCACTCCTTTGTGTGAATATGGCATTCACTCTAAGGGGGCTGGCTCAAAACAGAGTGCCCGTATGGCTCAAATTATGCCATGGAGACGGCTTTTGTGAGCTGTTCGGGGCTTTTGAGGGGCATAAAAAAAACCGGCATCCTGGGATGCCGGTTTTTGGGAGAGGCGAGGGGCCTTAGCGCAGGATCATCTCGTCACGGCCCGGGCCGACGGAGACCATGGGCACCGGCACGCCCAGCAGGGCTTCGATGCGCAGCACATAGTCCTGGGCAGCCTTGGGCAGCTCGGCGAAGGTGCGGCAGCCGCTGATGTCTTCGCTCCAGCTCTCCATCTTCTCGTAGACGGGGGTGAGGGCGGCGGTCTGCGGCCAGATCGGGTTCTCGGTGTGGGCACCTTCGTAGGCCACGCAGATCTTCAGATCCGGCAGACCGGTCAGGCAGTCCAGCTTGGTCAGGGCCACTTCGGTGGCAGCCTGCAGCTCGACGCCGTTCTTGGTGGCAACGGCATCGAAGTAACCCACGTCACGGGGACGGCCGGTGGTGGCGCCGAACTCGTTGGTGATCTTGCGGAACTCGTCCTGGTTCTCCATGGCGGTCAGCAGGGTGCCGGTACCGACGGAGGAGCTGAATGCCTTGGCCACGGCGATGACGCGCTCCGGGCGCAGGCCCGGCAGACCGCCACCGATGCCGGCGTAGGCGCCGGAAACGTGGGAGGAGGTGACCCAGGGGTATTCGCCGTAGATGAGATCACGGCCGGCACCCAGCTGGGCTTCGAACAGCAGGGTCTTGCCTTCGGCTTGCAGCGCCTTGAGGGGCATGCTGACGTTGCAGACGGCGTCCAGCCAGGGAGCGGACACTTCCAGCAGCCAGTCGGCCATCTCCTGGGCGGTCTGGGTGAATTCGAAGTCCGGATAGAGAGCCTTCATCTGCGGCAGTTTCCAGTCCAGCATGAACTGGATGCGCTCGACCAGCACGTCCGGCTGTTTCAGCCAGCCCACCAGGATCGCCTTTTTCATGACCCGATCACCGTAAGCCGGGGCGATGCCCTGACGGGTGGAGCCGTAGGCGCCGTCACCCAGGCGTTGCTCTTCCAGGGTGTCTTCCAGCGCGTGCAGCGGCAGGCAGAGGGTGGCACGGTCAGAGATGGCGAGCTTGGGCATGACGCCGGAGGCCTTGACCTCTTCCAGCTCGACGGTGAGCTTCTCGGGGCTGATCACCATGCCGGGGCCCAGCACGACCAGGCAATCCGGGTTGAAGACGCCGCTCGGCACCTGGTGCAGCTTGAAGGTGCCCAGATCGTTGACCACGGTGTGGCCGGCGTTGTTGCCGCCCTGGAAACGAATACTGGCGCCAGCCTGGCCTGCCAGATAATCGACGATGCGGCCTTTGCCTTCATCACCCCAGTTAGCACCTACGACTACGATAGACGACATGACTCTTTCTCCTAAGACGTTAGGCGTCCATCCTAGGAGCCCCGTGAGGATTAGAAAAATTAATTATCTTTATAATTCCGATAAGGAAGCCATATAATTCCGGTGCAATTATCGACACCGCGCTCCCTTGTGTGGTGCCCGTGCCCTGGCGGCGCTGGCCCAGCCATCGACCCGGGAGAAGAGGAACCCCATGCTGGACATTCACTGGCTGCACACCTTCGTCACCCTGGCCCGGTTGCAGCACTTCGGCCAGACGGCCACCGAACTGCACATGACGCAACCCAATGTGAGCCTGCACCTCAAGAACCTGGAGCAGGCGACCCGGGTCAAGCTGGTGGAGCGCAGCCCGTTTCGCCTGACCCAGGCGGGGGAGCGGCTGCTGCAAAGCGCCGAGCGCGCCATCAACGAGTTGCAGCTCTGCCAGTCCGATCTCAATGCCCTGAGCCAGTTGAGCCAGGGGACGCTCGCCATCGCCGCCAGCGACATCATCTCGCGCCTGCTGCTCATCCAGCCGTTCCAGCGCTTCAAGCAGGCCTTCCCCGGCATCGACCTCACCCTGTTCAACACCACCTCGGATCAGGCGGCGGATCTGGTGCGGGCGGGCAAGGCGGATCTGGGCTTCGTGATGGCACAAAAGCGCAGCGAGCCGCTCTTCTACACCGAGTTGCAGCAGGTGACCTGGTGTGCCCTGGGGCACGGCCTGGCCCGCTGGCAGGCGCGGGCCAGCTCGGGAGAGAGCGATCCTCTGGACGAGCCGACCCTGATCCTGCTGGGGCACGACACCCGGACCCGGGCATTGATCGACCCCTCCCTGCCCCTGCTCGGCCTGCCGAGCTGCCGCATCATGGAGGTGGGGAGCGTGGATGCCCAGCTCGACTGGGCCGAGGCGGGCTTTGGCGTCGCCATCGTGCCGGATTTCTCCCTTCACCCCAGGCTCAAGCTGACCGCCCCGGTGACCCGGCTCACCGATTTTCCCGGTACCAGCCTGGGGTACGTGGTGCGCCAGAACCAGGTGCTGTCGCGGGCCATCAAGCAACTGCTGCACTGGGTGGAGGAGGAGATCCAGAATCCGGCGCTGCTGCTGGCGCCGTGACAGGCCAGGCGCCCGTTCCCGATAACCAAGAGGCCACCCCTGGGGTGGCCTCTTGGTTGGTGTTCATTGCCCGGCGGGGGCTGTGGTCCCCACCGCGTGGCTGGGCGGGCTGGCCGACATGGCCTCCGGTGATGGCGCCTCCAGCGGCGTTGCCGCCGAGGCGGGCGCCTCAGGCGGGGTCAGGGGATGGCCTGGCGCCAGGGTTGCGCTGCCCGGTGTGGGCGGCTCGGTCAGGGCCGGGGCCTGGTTGGTGGAGGCCGCCCCCGAACTGGTTGAGAGGGTCGCGGCGGCCGGCTGCTCCGGCAAGGTGTCGGACCCCTCCAGTGGCGCGGTGCCTTCCAGGGGGCCTGTCCCATCGGTCGGTGTGGCCGCGCTGCTCGCCGGGGACAAGGTCGGCAAGGCACCCGATGTCGCCCCGGCACCGGATGCCGTGAGGGTGTCCGCCGGGATGGTGGGCACGGCATCCAGCATGCCGGGATGGAGCAGGGCGATGCTGCCCGCCTGCATGCCTTCCCAGGTGAGGGTGGTCAGTGCCGGATGCAGCCGGGTGAACTGCTTGAGCCGCTCGTTCAGAACGTCCCGCAGGGTGTGCACCTCGCTCTCGGGCAGACTGGCCAGCGCCACCAGTTCGGCGGTGACGGCGAAGGTATTGACGCCGCTTGTCTGCCCCGGATAGAGGTTGGCGCCAATGCGGCTGCGATCATAGTAGGGGTGCTGCTTGAGCAGCTTGTCCACCTGTTCCCCCTCGATGGGAATGAGGCGGGCCTGACAGCGGCCGGTGAGATCGCCGATGGCCTGATTGGGGTGACCGGCGACCACGAAGGCGGCATCCAGGGTGCCGTCACAGAGCCCCTCCAGCCGGTTGCCCGCGGAGATCACGGGCGGGCGGCTGAAGTCGGCGATCCGCCACCCCATGGCATCGAGCAGGGCCCGGCTGGTGACCCTGTCCCCGGAGTTGGGGGCGCCGACATCGACCCGCTTGCCCTTGATGTCGGCCAGGGTGGTGATGTTGCTGGTGGCGCTGGCAATCAGGGTCAGGGACTCCTTGTGGAGCCGCAAGAGGCTGCGCAGCTGATCGTCCGGGGCCTGGCCCGCGAAGGGGCCGCTGCCGTGCACCGCATGGTAGAGCACATCCGACTGCATCAGGGCGAGCTGTACCTCTCCCTTGGCGAGCGCCGCCAGATTGGCGATGGAGCCCGAGGTACTCTGCACCGTGCAGTGCAGGCCGTGGCGGGCACTCTCCTCGTTGAGCAGGCGGCAGATGGCCCCCCCTGTGGGGTAGTAGACGCCGTTGAGGGCTCCCGTACCGATGGTGACATAGGCGGGGGAGGCGAAGAGGGAGGGCGCCAGCACGGCCGCAAGCCAGGGCAGGGCGGTACGTGGCAGACGCAACAGGGCAGAGAAGGCGAATGGGCGCATAGTGGACCGAAACCGTGGCTGAACATAAGGAGGAGGCGGGCTCATCCGGTGATGAGCCTCATCTTATCCGTATCAGACGGGAAGCTGAACGGATTTTACCGCTTTCGCGCGCACCGGGCGGCCTGGGGCCGCCGCCCGGTACGGTTCGCTAGCGGGTCTGGAGAATGGCTTTCTCCATGCGGGCCAGGGCCTCGGTGAGACGGGCCCGGGTGCAGCCAAAGTTGAGCCGCACGAACTGGCCGTTGCCGAACTGGGCACCGGGGGAGAGACCCACGCCCGCCTGTTCGAAGAAGGCGACGGGATCGTCCAGGCCCAGGGCGCTCATGTCGATCCAGGCGAGGTAGGTGGCCTGGTTGCGGGCCAGCTTGACGCCGGGCCAGCGGGCCACGGCCTGCTCGATCAGGGCCAGGTTGCCGGCCAGGTAGTCGAGCTGTTCATTCAGCCACTGCTCGCCCCCCTCATAGGCCGCCTCGGCCGCCACGAACCCCAGCAGATTGACGTCGGCGCTGATGCCGCGCATCGCCTGTTGCAGCTTGAGCCGCAGGCGGGCATTGGGGATCACGGCGAAGGAGCAGCACAGCCCCGCGATGTTGAAGGTCTTGCTCGGCGCCATCATGACGGCGGAGCGCTCGGCCGCCTCCGGGCTCAGGGCACCATAGGGGATGTGGCGGGCATCTTTGTCCAGCAGCAGGTCGCAGTGGATTTCGTCGGAGCAGATCACCAGGTTGTGGCGCTCGGCGATGGCGTCGATGGCCAGCAGCTCTTCCCGGGTGAAGACGGTGCCACCCGGGTTGTGGGGGTTGCACAGCAGCAGCAGATCCGCCGAGGGGGCCTGACGCTCAAGCTCTTCGAGATCCAGCACCCAGCGGCCTTCTTCCTCCACCACGGGGACGGTGAGCAGGGGGCGGTCATTGAAGCCCGGCGCCTGCAGGAAGGGGTAGTAGACCGGCTTGGGGGTGATGATGCCGCGCCCGTGTTGGCTCCAGGCCTTGCAGGCGAGATTGAGGCCCGGCACCACCCCGGGCAGGAAGACGAGCCATTCGGGCTGGATGGTCCAGCCATAGCGGCTGGCCAGACGCGATACGATCAGTTCGATGAGCCGGGGAGAGGGGCGCGAATAGCCGAAGATGCCGTGGGCGACCCGTTTGGTAAGGGCCTCCAGTACGGCGGGGGGAGAGACGAAGTCGGTGTCTGCGACCCACATGGGCAGGACATCCTGACCCTTGTATTTGTCCCATTTCAGGCTCATGGTACCGCTGCGATCTATTTCCCGGTCAAAATCAAACATGTTAAATCCTTGTACTGGCGCTGGATGGGCTTCCAATGTACGGACTTGGACGCCCCCCCGCAACCCTTGAGGTGGCTGTTGATAATGACATAAAATAGCCGCCGCCATACGCCAAGCCCGCCCGCATCTGGCTCCTTTTTTTCTTCCATATCAATGGTATCTCTATGAGTTTGCTGTCTGTTGCCCGCAAGAGGCCGGATCCCGTCTCTCTCTCGTTTCTCGCCGTGACCTTCATGACCGGGGTGGCGGTGGCGCTGCAGGTGCCGACCTTGAGCCTGTTTCTGGCCGAGGAGGTGCAGGTGCGCCCCTTCCTGGTGGGGCTCTTCTACACGGTGAACGCGGTGATCGGCATCCTCATCAGCCAGTGGCTCGGCCACCGCTCCGACAACAAGGGGGATCGCAAGCAGCTGATCCTGCGCTGCTGCTTCGCCGGCATCGTGCTCTCTCTGCTGTTTGCCTGGAACCGGCAGTACTGGTTGCTGGTGAGCCTGGGGGTGCTGCTGGCGAGCCTGACCGCCACCGCCAGCCCGCAGTTGTTCGCCCTGGCGCGGGAATACGCCGACAGCCGCAACAAACAGGCCGACATGTTCAGCTCGGTGCTGCGGGCCCAGTTCTCCCTGGCCTGGGTGATAGGGCCGCCCATCGCCTTCGCGCTCGCCATCGGTTACGGCTTTGAGGTGATGTATCTGGCCTCGGCGCTGGCCTATGTCATCTGCGCTTTCGTGGTGTGGCGCTGGCTTCCCTCCCTGCCGCTGCCGGTGATGGACAGCGAGGTGGAGCGGGTGAGTAGCTGGCGGGATCCGTCGGTGCGGGCGCTCTTCATCGCCTCCACCCTGATGTGGACCTGCAACAGCATGTACCTCATCAACATGCCCCTCTACATCACCCGCGAGCTGGGGCTGGAGGAGAAGCTGGCCGGTTTGCTGATGGGCACGGCGGCGGCCCTGGAGATCCCCTTCATGCTGCTGGCGGGCTACTACACCCGGCGCTTCGGCAAGCGGCCCATGATGCTGCTGGCGGTGCTGGCCGGGGTCGGTTTCTATGGCGGTCTCGTGACCCTGTCGAGCCAGCATGCCCTCATTGCGCTGCAACTGCTCAATGCCATCTTCATCGGCATCGTGGCCGGCATCGGCATGTCCTATTTCCAGGACTTGATGCCGGGGCGCGCCGGGGTGGCGACCACGCTCTTTTCCAACAGCATCCGCACCGGCTCCATCATGGCGGGGGCCATCGCGGGGACGGTGGCGGAGCTCTGGAGCTTCCACGGGGTCTTCATGGTGGCGGCGGCCCTGGCGCTGATGGCGCTGGCCGCCTGCTGGCGGGTCCCCAACGTATAGGGGATGCAAAAGGGAGCCGATGCCCGGATGTGCCGGCACCAGTGCCCCGGTCGTGCGGGGAAGAAGCGGCCTTACCTGGGGTTGTCTCCCTGGTATTCGATGCGCAGGCAGCGCAGCAGCAGCTCGGCCGCCGGCCCCAGCGCCTCCACCGAGGGGGTGAGCAGGTAGGTGTAGAGATAGCGCTCGCTGCCGCCGGTGAGGTCGAGCTGCACCAGCGAGCCCTCGGCGAGCTCCTCCTGCACCAGGTGGCGGGGCACCCAGGCGTAACCCATGCCAAGGCGCACCATGTTGAGCACCTCATGATAGTGGGTCGCCTTCCAGCCGGTGTCGTCCGCATCGTTCCAGTCCACCGAGCGGTGGATGGGGGGATGCAGGCTTATCTGGTTGTGGCTGGCCAGCACCTCGGCGGTGATGGACTCTCCCTGCTCCGCAAGGGGGTGGCCCGCTGCGCACAGAGGAAGCAGACAGACTTCGTCCAGCGGCAGGCCGGTGCGATCCTGTGGCAGGTGCTCGGAGAGCATCAGATCTCCCGCCTGCAGCGCATTGAAGTGGCAGTGGATCCGCTCGTGCAGGTTGATGCGGCAACCGCGGCTGCGGGGATAGAAGTGGGCCAGCGCCCGGTAGAGGCGCTCCCGCGGCTGCACCACGGACACATAGAGGTTGATCTGCGGCTCCCACTGCCGCTCCAGGTTGTTGGCCAGGTTCTCCAGCTCTTCCACCTGCTGGCTGAGCTGGCGCGCCCGCTTGAGGAAGATCTCCCCCGCCGGCGTCAGCACCGCCTTGCGCCCCCGCACCTCCAGCAGGGCCACCCCCAGACTCTGTTGCAGCTTGGCAACCGCATGATTGAGGGAGGATTGGCTCTTGTTCAGCGCCTCGGCAGCCTGGGCATAACCGCCGCAGTCCACCACTGCCTGAAAGATCCGCCATTGCTCAAACGTGCTCTTGGGACGAAACATAGTGCAACCTGTCTGGGGCCGATGGGATTCAACAGGGCGCGCCTTGGCACCCCCTCTTCACTGTAATCCCATCCGGTTGATTTGTTGATTTATTTGGGCTGGGCCACGAAGGTCTTGCCGCTCTGGCCCTGACTGTCACGCCCCATCAGGTAGAGATAGAGGGGCATCAGATCGGCCGGGGTCTTGAGGGTTTGCGGATCTTCCGCCGGGAAGGCGCTGGCCCGCATCCTGGTGCGAGTGCCGCCCGGGTTCAGGGTGTTGACCCGCACCCTGGTGTTCTCCAGCTCGTCCGCCAGCACCTCCATCATGCCTTCGACGGCGAACTTGGAAATGGCATAGGTGCCCCAGTAGGCGCGCCCCTTGCGGCCCACGCTGGAGGAGGTGTAGACGATGGACGCCTCGCCGTGCTCCTTGGCGGTCTGGCGAATGAGGGGCAGCAGCGCCTGGGTCAGCAGGAATTCGGATTTGACGTTGACCTGCATCACCTCGTCCCACTCCTGCTCCTGAATGTGTTCGAACGGCGACAGGGTACCGAGCAGCCCGGCGTTGAACAGCACGCCGTCGAGGCGGCCGAACTGCTGGGCGAAGGTCTCCGCCATGCCGCGGTAGTGGGCGGCAGTAGCCCCTTTCAAGTCCACTGGCACGATGGCGGGCAGGGGGTGACCGGCCGCTTCAATCTGGTCGTAGACAGCCTCCAGCTTGGCACTGGTGCGCCCGAGCAGGATCACGGTGGCACCGTGGGCCGCATAGGTGAGGGTCGCTTCGCGGCCGATGCCGTCACCGGCGCCCGTCACCAGAATGACCTTGTCCTTGAGCAGATCACGGGGGGCCTGATAGTCGAGCATGTGGACTCCTGTTAACAATGCCTGGCGGCTTGGTGCAACGAATCGAGTGGGCAAGTGTACTGACCCGGCCCGGCAGTTGACCAGTATGAGACGGCAAAAATGTGAATAAAACAGGGCGATAGCGTCGATCCCTCCGCCCTTGGCACGGGAGATGGCAGAGTTTTTGCGCGAGGGGGGCAAACTCCTTACTATGTGAAAAAACCGGACATTGAGCGGAGCATCAAGTGGCATTTTTGACCGAATACGGCCTGTTTCTGGCCAAGACCCTCACCTTCTTGCTGGCCATCGGCGCCGTCATCCTGATGGTGGCGAGCAGCCGCCAGCCCAAATCCCGCAAGGGGGAGCTGGTGGTGACCGATCTCTCCGGCGAGCTGGAGCAGGGGCGCCATCAACTGCAGGCAGCCCTGGCGGGCAAGGCCGAGCGCAAGCAGATGGAGAAGACCCGCAAGGCGGAGCACAAGGCCAAAGCCAAGGGGGAGGATGAGCGCAGCCGGCTGTTCGTCATCGACTTCAACGGCAGCATGGATGCCAAGGAGGTGGCCTCCCTGCGGGAAGAGGTGAGTGCCGTGATAGGCGTGGCCCGGCCCGGGGACGAGGTGCTGCTGCGCCTCGAATCCGGCGGCGGCGTGGTGCACGGCTACGGCCTGGCCGCCTCCCAGTTGCAGCGGCTGCGGGACAAGGACATCACGCTGACCGTGGCCATCGACAAGGTGGCGGCGAGCGGTGGCTACATGATGGCCTGCGTCGCGGACAAGATCCTGGCGGCGCCGTTCGCCATCGTCGGCTCCATCGGGGTGATTGCCCAGATGCCGAACTTCAACAAGCTGCTCAAGAAGCACGACATCGAATTCGAGATGCACACCGCAGGCCAGTACAAGCGCACCATCACCATGTTCGGCGAGAACGACGATCTGGGGCGGGAGAAGTTTCGCGAGGAGCTGGGGGCCATCCACGAACAGTTCAAGGCCTTCGTGGCCGAGCACAGACCCGGTCTCGACATCGACAAGGTGACCACCGGCGAGCATTGGCTGGCGAGCCAGGCCAAGCAGCTCGGACTGGTGGATGCGCTTTGCACCAGCGATGACTACCTGCTGGCCCAGGCCAGCCATCACAAGGTGGTCGGCATCCGCTACAGCAAACCCAGGAGCCTGACCCAGAAGCTTGGCAAGCAGGCGGCACTGGGGCTGGAGGGGGCCCTCGGCCGCCTGTGGCAGCAGAGCCCCTGGCGCTGAGAACCTGTTTCGAGCTTACTGCGAGGTCGTGATCATGGCTCATGTGCTGCTCGGAATCCTCATGTGTATCTACACACTCCGGTTCCTGCGCTGCTCTTCACCTTGCTGACGATCTCTCGCTACAGCTCGTGAACAGGTTTTATAGCTCAGTGCAAAGGACTAAAAAGAGAGCCGGGCATTGCCCGGCTCTCTTTTTTTATTGCGTCGGCTCTGCAGGCCGATGGCGCACCTCAGCGCTGGAAGGGGTAGACGGAACCGAGTTTCAGGATCTGGGTCAGCTCGTCCAGGGCGGTGCGGGTCTCCAGCACCAGGGAGGGGTCCCGCAGATCGTCCAGCGCCAGGCTGTCGCGATAGTGCTTCTCGACCCACTGATCCAGGCGGGCAAACTGGTTGTCGGTGATGAGGCAGGCCGGGTTGACCGCGGCGAGCTCGGTGTCGTTCATGGCAACCCGCAGGCGCAGACAGGCGGGGCCGCCGCCGTTTCTCATGCTCTGCTTCACGTCCATGTAGTGGACGTCCTTGATGGGGGTGCCCAGGGTCACCAGCCTGGCCAGATAGGCGGACACAGCCGGGTTGTCGCGGCATTCGGTGGGGGCGATGATCGCCATCTCGCCGGATGGCAGGGTGAGGATCTGGGTGTTGAACAGGTAGGATTTCACCGCATCCTGCACCGACACTTCGCTGGTCGGCACTTCGATGAAGTGCAGCTCACCGTCGCCGAACTTGGTACGCACCTCGGCCAGCGCAGCGTCGGTATTGAGGAACGCCTGCTGGTGGAAGAAGAGCACGTTCTGGTTGCCCACCGCGATGACATCGTTGTGGAACACCCCCTGATCGATCACGTCCGGGTTCTGCTGAATGAAGACCGCGCTCTCATCCCCAAGGCCATGCAGGCGGGCGATGGCCTGGCTCGCTTCCAGGGTCTGGCGGGCCGGATAGCGTTTGGGGGCGGGCTGGGAGACGTCGAAGGCGCTGCGGCCATAGACGAACAGCTCGACCCCCGCTTCGCCATAGGCGCGGCACAGCCGGGTGTGGTTGGCGGCGCCTTCGTCACCGAAGTGGTCGTTCTCCGGCAGATGCTGGTGGTGATAGAAGTGGCGATCGTTGTTGAACACGGCCCGCAGGATGCGCCCGGTCACCTCGGGCTCCAGGGAGCGGTGGAACTTGTTGGTCAGGTTGGCGGGGGTGAAATGGATGCGGCCATCCTGGGTGTCGGCGCTCGGGGAGACGGTGGCGGCGTTGGCAGTCCACATGCTGGAGGCGGAGTAGCAGGCGGCCAGCACGGCGGGGGCCTGTCTGGCGGCCTGGGCCAGGACGCTGGCATCGTTGCCGGTGAAGCCCAGGCGGCGCAGGGTCGCGAGATCCGGCCTCTCCTGGGGGGCCAGCACGCCCTGCACCATGCCGAGGTCGGTCAGCGCCTTCATCTTGCGCAGCCCCTGCTTGGCCGCTTCCTTGGGGTTGGAGGCCTCTTTGGCGTTGCTCTGGGAGGCGACGTTGCCATAGGAGAGGCCGGCATAGTTGTGGGTGGGGCCGACCAGGCCGTCGAAGTTGACCTCGAAGTGCTTCATGATCACATCCTTTCGATTTTTATATGGGGAGCGGTTCCTTCCGCGCACAAAGCTGCGGTGTGCGGCCATTATAAAGAGATTTCATCCTTTGTAACAAGCTGATAACCAGAATGGGTTTTTATGTCACAAGGGTGGCTGGATATGTCATTTCCAATCTAAAAAAGGGGGGGATATAGCATAAAAACAAAAAAGCGGTTGCTTCCCGCGCCCCGGCTTCGCATTAATAAATAAAGAAGCAGGGCGGTTCGGGCTGTCGGGCAAATTGACCCGCAAGATTGCTTTTTCCCGTCAAATCTCTTATACAGCCCCACAAAACCGCACGCCAACCCCGTCGGGTGCAATGAGGATAATAGTTACAGCATGGGCAAATCACTGGTCATCGTGGAGTCTCCGGCCAAGGCCAAGACCATCAACAAATATTTGGGCAAGGACTACGTGGTGAAATCCAGCGTAGGCCACGTGCGCGATCTGCCGACCAGCGGCAGCGCCAGCACCGAGCCCAAAAAACCTGTCATTCGCGGCATCAAGCTCAGCGAATCCGAGAAGGCGGCCAAGGATCGCAACGCCCTGTTCTCAAGGATGGGCATCAACCCTACCGCAGGCTGGCAGGCCAACTACCAGATTTTGCCCGGCAAGGAAAAAGTGGTCAGCGAGTTGCAAAGTCTGGCCGCCAAGGCCGACACCATCTATCTCGCAACCGACTTGGATAGAGAGGGGGAAGCGATCGCCTGGCACCTGCGCGAGATCATCGGTGGCGACGACAGCCGCTACAAGCGCGTGGTGTTCAACGAGATCACCAAGAGCGCCATCCAGGAGGCGTTCGCCCAGCCGTCCGAGTTGAACATTCATCGCGTCAACGCCCAGCAGGCCCGTCGTTTCCTCGACCGGGTGGTGGGCTACATGGTCTCCCCGCTCTTGTGGAAGAAGCTGGCCCGCGGCCTCTCCGCCGGTCGGGTGCAATCCGTCGCGGTGCGCCTCATCGTCGACAAGGAGCGCGAGATCAAGGCGTTCGTGCCGGTGGAGTTCTGGGATCTCAACGCCGACCTGCTCACCGCCGAGAAGAGTGAGCTGCGCATGGAGGTGGTCAGCCGCAATGGTGCCGACTTCAAGCCGGTGACCCAGGCCGAGACCTTCGCCGCCGTGGCGGCCCTGGAAGGGGTCGACTACAAGGTGGTCAACCGGGAAGACAAGCCGACCGGCTCCAAGCCGTCCGCTCCCTTCATCACGTCCACCCTGCAGCAGGCCGCTTCTACTCGTCTGAGCTTCGGGGTCAAGAAGACCATGATGATGGCCCAGCGTCTCTATGAAGCGGGTTACATCACCTATATGCGTACCGACTCCACCAACCTCAGCAAAGAGGCGGTGGACGCGGTGCGGGAATACATCGGCGAGCAGTATGGCGCCGCCTACCTGCCGAGCGATCCGAACCTCTACGGCGCCAAGGCCAATGCCCAGGAGGCCCACGAGGCGATCCGCCCCTCCAGCGTTCAGGTGACTGCCGAGATGCTGGAAGGGATGGAGCCCGATGCCATGCGGCTCTATGACCTCATCTGGCGCCAGTTTGTCGCCTGCCAGATGACCCCGGCCCAGTACGACTCCTCCACCCTGACCGTCAAGGCAGGGGAGTTCGAGCTCAAGGCGCGCGGTCGCACCCTGCGCTTCGCCGGCTGGACCAAGGCCCTGCCGCCCATGGGCCGCAAGGGTGAAGACAGCCAGCTGCCGGCGGTGACCGTCGGCGAGGTGCTGAAACTGGTCAAGCTGGATCCGCGCCAGCACTTCACCAAGCCGCCCGCCCGCTTCACCGAAGCGGCCCTGGTACGCGAGCTGGAAAAGCGCGGCATCGGCCGTCCGTCCACTTACGCCTCCATCATCTCCACCATCGTCGACCGTGGGTATGTGCGGGTCGAGAGCCGCCGCTTCTTCGCCGAGAAGATGGGGGAGATCGTCACCGACCGCCTGGTGGAGAACTTCGTCGAGCTGATGAACTACGAGTTCACCGCCAAGATGGAAGACAAGCTCGACGGCATCGCCGAGGGGAGCCTGGAGTGGAAGAAGGTGCTCGACGCCTTCTACGCCGAGTTCACCCAGGAGCTGGAGCAGGCCGACAAGCCCCATGAAGAGGGGGGCATGCGTGCCAACCAGATGGTGCTGACCGATATCGACTGCCCGGATTGTGGCCGCAAGATGGGTATCCGTACCGCCACCACCGGCGTCTTCCTCGGCTGCTCCGGCTATGCCCTGCCGCCCAAGGAGCGCTGCAAGAAGACCATCAACCTGGTCAGTGCGGACGAGTTCGTCTCCGCCACCGACGGGGACGAGGCGGAAACCGATGCTCTGCGTGCCAAGCATCGTTGCGGGATCTGCGGCACCGCCATGGACGCCTACATCATCGACGACAGCCGCAAGCTGCACGTCTGCGGTCGCAACCCGGATTGCGATGGCTACGAGGTGGAGCAGGGGCAGTTCAAGCTCAAGGGCTACGAAGGGCCGAGCATCGAGTGCGATCGCTGCGGCTCCGAGATGCAACTCAAGAACGGCCGTTTCGGCAAATACATGGGTTGCACCAACGAGAGCTGCAAGAACACCCGCAAGATCCTGAAAAATGGCGATATTGCACCGCCGAAAGAGGATCCGGTACCCCTGCCCGAGCTGAAATGCACCCAGTCCGACGCCCACTTCGTGCTGCGGGACGGCGCCGCCGGCCTCTTCTTGGCCGCCAGCAACTTCCCCAAATCCCGCGAGACCCGTGCGCCCCTGGTGGAGGAGCTCAAGCGCTTCCGCGATCGCCTCTCCCCCAAGCACCAGTACCTGGCGGACGCCCCGGCGTCAGATCCTGACGGAAACGCCTCCGTGGTGCGCTTCAGCCGCAAGACCAAGGAGCAGTACGTGATGACCGAGGTCAACGGCAAGGCGACCGGCTGGACAGCCCATTACGACAACGGAAAATGGCAGGAGAGCCTGCCCAAGGCGAAGAAAGCCTGATGGCGACGCCGCTCACAGCATGATGAAAGAGGCCCCTTGCGAGGGGCTTCTTTGTTGGTGGATGGCGATATACTGGAATGGCTGCATGGATGGCAGCGCAAGACAGGGAGTTGTCATGGAGATACATGAAATACGGCCGGGCATGACCTGCCTGACCCGTGAAGGGACAGCCTATGTGCTGGAGGTGGACAGACAGAGTCTGCTGGTGCTCTTGCAACGGGAGGATGAGACCATCCCGGTACAGGTGCGCAGCGATGACATTCTGGGACCCATTGCCAGCGACTAGGGAAGAGAACGTGACGGAGGGCGATCACAGAGGCCCTCCCTTTGTTGCAAGAGCCCCTATCCCTTCGGGACGTGCCAGCCTCGTCAGAAGGGAACCAGAAAGAGCAGCTCGGCCAGGTCGGGCTGCCACTGCCACTCCCGCATCCTGACCCGCCCGCCAATCACGGGCACCCCCTCCTCCTGCAGCAGCCCCGCTTGCCTGTCAAAGCCTGCGGATCCTTTTGGCAGCGAAATGGTGCCTGCCGCCCCCAGCACCCGGTGCCAGGGCAGCACCTTGTCGGTCTCCCGCAAGACTTTTCCCACCAGTCGTGCCCGTCCGGGCAGGCCCGCGAGGTCCGCCACCTGGCCGTAGCTCACCACGCGGCCGGGGGGGATCAGGGCGAGGATCGCCTCGATGCGGGCCGTCTTGTCCAGAGGGGGCGCGTTCGTTCTCATGATGATGGCTCGTCAAAAACAGCAGAAGCGCCATTGTGGCGCTTCTGTCATGGGGCTTGCAATCTGTCAGCCGAAGGTCTGGCTCAGTCCCCTGAGCTCGCGGGCCCGCCTGAGCAGCTCTTGGCTGGAGTCGTCCACCGCCTGGATCTTCTGGCTGTTGGCGCGGGAGTATTCGGAGATCTGGTGGATGTTGCGGCTGATCTCCTCCACCACCACCTGCTGCTGCTCCGCGGCGGCGGCGATCTGGGTGGAGAATTCGGTCACCTGATCGATTTCCCCCAGCACCAGGTGCAGGTTGCCTGATCCCTGGCGGGTCATCTCGACGCATTCCCGGGTCTGGGCCAGGTTGTCCTGCATCATGCCCTGCCAGCGCTCCAGGGTGTGCTGGATCTGGCTGATGCTGCCCTGGATCTGCTCGGTCGCCTTGTGGGTACGGGTCGACAGGGTGCGCACCTCGTCCGCCACCACTGCAAAGCCGCGCCCCTGCTCGCCGGCACGGGCGGCCTCGATGGCGGCGTTGAGGGCCAGCAGGTTGGTCTGCTCGGCGATGCCCTGGATTTCACCCATCACGCTGCCAATGCGCTCCGACTCGCTGGCGAGCTCCACCGCGGAGTGGAAGGCCTGCTCCGCCTGGCTGGCCAGCCTGGTCATCTGCTGCTGGGTCTGATCCAGCTGTTCCACCGTGCTCTGGCAACTGCTGCGTGCCTCGGTCACCTGGCCGTTGGTGTCCTGGATGTTGCGGGCGATTTCGTGGGCGGTGCTGGCCATCTGGGTCATGGCGGCCGCCATCTGCTGGGTCTGGGCATCCTGCTCGTTGATGTCGAGGAAGGCGCGGTGTGAGGAGTCTTGCAGATCGGTTGCCAGGGCCTGAAGCGGATGGGTGGCATCGTCGACCCGCCCCAGCACGGTGCGGATCCGGGCCTGCAGCATCTTCAGGTGAAAATCGGCGATGGCACCCGGGGCATCCCCCGAATAGACCAGCCGGGTCAGGCTGTCATATTGCTGACCGAGCTGCCTGAGATAGCGGGGCAAGGCGATGAGCTCGCGCCAATAGGCGCCCGCAATGGCGAGGGGGGGAAGCAGCATCAGCAGCGCGGTGAGGGGGCCCTGGGTGAGGGCGGCCCAGACCAGCAGCGCCAGCAGCGGCAGGCCGAGCATCAGCGGCCTGAAACGGCGCAGCGAGGGCTGGGCCGGGGTGCCCCGTTGCTCGGCCGAAAGCAGGGCCCGATAGGCCTGGGCGGCAGCCTGCTTGAGCTGGGGGTCGGGCTTGCAGCGCACCGACTGGTAGCCGCTTATCTTGCCGTGCTCGTAGATGGGGGTGACGTAGGCGTCGACCCAGTAATAGCGGCCATCCTTGCAGCGGTTTTTCACCACTCCCCGCCAGGGGTTGCCCTCCTTGAGGCGATCCCAGAGGTCGGCGAAGGCGGCCTTGGGCATGTCGGGGTGGCGAACCAGGTTGTGGTTGTGGCCGACCAGTTCATCGACCTGGTAACCGGCGATGCGGCAGAAGGCGGGGTTGGCGTAGGTAATGACGCCGCGCAGATCCGTGGTGGAAACGAGTTGCACGTCGGCGGGAAATTCCACTTCACTGTCCACGACCTGGGCGTGTTTGCGGGCCATAAGGGTAAGCTCCGATCTGTTTGCTGATTGTTATTGTGGCGGAACCGCAGGGAGGTGCATCCCCTGTCTGGTTTCATCGGGGGCCTTATTTTGCCAACAAAGGCAGATGAAAAGTAGGGGCTAGGTTGGGTTTTTGTTGTCGATGGGTAAAAAAACGGCGACCAAAAGGTCGCCGAAAAGAAAAAGATAACACTACCTCTGTGGCACCCGGTAACGCACTTGCAACTGGTCGAGGATGTGCAGCTGGCCGGGCAGACGGGCGACAAAGTGCTCCCACACCTTGCGGGCGGGAGTGCTCCAGGCCACCTCTGCCGTGGCCAGCATGCGCGGGAACAACATGTAGTCGAGACGATCGCGAGAGGTGATCAGTTCCGACCACAAGGGGCTCAGCACCCCCAGGATGTTATCGTTGGCATGGAAATCGGCCGGGGCAGGATCGCATGCATGCACCTGCGCCAGGTTGAGGGTACCCGCCCAGTAGAGTCCCGGCTCGTGGATGTCCTGACTCCAGGCGAGATCCAGATAGAGGTGCTGGGCAGGCGCCATCACCACGGGGTAACCGGATGCGGCGGCATCCAGGCCGGCCTGGAAGCTGGTCCAGGCGAAGACGGTGGCCTCCCGGCTCACCTTGTCACCGTGAAGTATCTCCTCCCACCCCAGCATCTGCTTGCCCTTGCCAGCCAGGTAGTGCTGGCAGTGGCGCAGCAGGTGGCCCTGCAGCTCGCGGCAATCCTGATACCCCTGCTCGGCCATCAGCTGCTGGCAGGCGGGACTGTCGGTCCAGACGCTGGTGGGCACTTCGTCCCCCCCCATGTGAACCTGACTCCCTGGGAAGAGATCGCACACCTCGTCCATCACGGCGTCCAGGAACCGGTAGGTGCCGGGCAGGGCTGGGTTAAGCACGTTGTCGTCGAAATATTGCACCGAGAGGTAGCGGGAGCGGTCTGCCTCTTCCACCAGCATCTCGGGCAGCGCCTTGATGGCGGCGTGACAGTGCCCCGGGATGTCTATTTCCGGAATGATGGTGATGCCAAGCCCGGCGGCGTAGGCGACCAGCTCGCGCACCTCGCTCTGGGTGTAGTAACCGCCGTAGGGATCGGGGCCGCCGCTCAGCTGGGGCCCCACCGCCAGGCCATGGCCGCGCCAGGCTCCCACTGCGGTCAGCTGGGGGAAGGCCTTGATCTCCAGGCGCCACCCCTCGTCATCGGTGAGGTGCCAGTGGAAGCGGTTGAACTTGTAGAGGCTCATCTGCTTGAGCAGGCGCTTGAGGGTGGCGATGGAGTGGAAGTGGCGGGCACAGTCGAGGAAGATGCCGCGAAAACCGAAGCGCGGTGCATCCCGCACCGTCAGGCAGGGCAGGCTCTCTCCGTGTTGGAGTGCCCACTGGGCCAGGCTCACCAGCCCGTGGCGCCAGCCCGCCTCGCCGGCGGCCCGGATGACGATCTCCTCAGGGGTGATGGTGAGCTCATACCCCTCGGGGGGAAGTGTCGCCTCGACGAGGTGGATCTCCGCATCGTGATCCTGGGTCAGGGCCAGGCCTGTCAGCTCGTTGAAATGGGCGAGCAGGGAGGCGAGGGGAACGGGGCCGTCGACGTGGGCCCGCTCGGCCAGCCGGAAGTTGCCTTCTGTATAAATCAGGTGGGCGGGCTGGGGCACGAGGCCGTTGACGGCCTCCACCGGTGGCAGGTCGGGTCCCGGGGAGGGCGGGTTGGTCAGGCCAAGGTCTTCCCCCTCCAGCACCAGGGGTTGCAGCTGTCCCTTGCTCTCCAGGCTCAGGAAGAAACCCTTGGGCATATCGGAGTCATGCTTGAGCGGGGTGTTGCGACAACAGAAGCGCAGCTCGCTCACCCCCTCATGGGGCACCATGACCTTGTAACTGCCGCTCTGGCGCTCCAGGGAGCCCCCTTCGATCGAGTGCGGATCGATCTGGCGGGCGAGGCAGAAGTGGAGTTTCCAGGGGGCTGCTGGCAGTTGGCTCAGGGTGAAGCGAAACCAGACATCGTCACCGTCACGGTGATCGACCCGGGTGTGGATCAGGGGTGCGGACATGGGAATTCCTCTGATGGGGTGAAGGAAACGGGAGCCTGTCCCGTAGGTGTTGTCGGCCCGGCAAGGCTCAGGGATGCAGACATGGCAGCGCCTCCGTCCTGGCAAACAGGATGGCCCCCTCCAGCGCGTCGCGCTTGGGGGCGACCAGATGGAAGTGGCCCAGACGGGGGGCGAGGCGCGTGCCGATGCCGCCCAGCAGGGCGATCCGGTCTGCCCCGAGCTGGGTCATGCCCTCCAGCAGCATGCCGAGCTGGGCACAGGTCTCATCCAGCAGGGCGGTGGCGAGCTCGTCCCCGTCGCTCGCGGCATCGAATACCCAGGGGGCGAAACGGCCATAGTCGGCCGGGATGGCGCGCGCAGCCCAGCGCACCACCTCGGCCTGATCCCGCTTGAAGTGATCCATCAGGCGCACCGCCAGGGTGCTGGGGGGCAGGATGCCGTCGTGGCAGAGCAGGGATTGCTGGATGGCGCGCAGCCCGAGCCAGGCGCCGCTGCCGAGATCCGAGACGGGGAATCCGCGACCCGAGCAGGTGTGAAGGCGTCCCTCCCGGTAGATGAGCCCCGCCGAGCCGGTGCCCGCGATCAGGATGGCCCCCTCCTGGCCGTCGAAGGCGCCGAGGCAGGCACCAAAGGCATCGGAGGTGAGCTTCACCCGCGCAAACGGGAAGGGCATGGTCAGCATGGCGTGGTAGCAGTCGGCGAGCTCGGCGGAGGCGAGTGCGAGCCCGACTCCCATCCGCTGTTCGCTCTCCCTGGGCAGACCCGCGTCGATGCGGGCCTGATCGATGGCAGCCAGCACATGGCCGTGGGCGAGGGCGATGCCCAGCTCCAGGTTGGAGCCGGCGGCGCGCCCCTCGCCGAGCAGCTTGCCTGCGTTGTTGCGAATGCGGGCCCGGGTGTGGGTGCCGCCGCCGTCCACCCCGACCCAGAATTCAATCATGGGAGCCTCCCTGCACACTCTGCCAGGTGATGGCCAGGGTAAACCTGGCTGGCGGTATGGAGGATCCAGGGCTCTCCCCGGTGCCAGTGATGTGTGAACCGCTCTCAATCATGGTGGCCTCCTTGTGCGCTCTGCCAGGTGATGGCCAGGGCGAACCAGGCGGCGTGCGGGATCCATTGCTCCCCCCAGCGCCAGTTCTGATCCAGCCGATCCTTGTACGCCTCTGGAATAAAGGCCACGTCATTTTCGTCATTGAAGCCGGCGGTGATGCCGTTGCAGATCCCCCCCTGTGCATTGGGGTAGCCGGCGGTGTATTCCGGGTTGTTGATGCCCTGACCCGCCAGCATGCAGGTATTGAAGGGGTTTCTCCCCAGGATCCAGTCGAGCTGCTGCTGGCCGAAGGTGCAGAGCAGTGCGCTCTGCCCGGGCAGGTGCTGTGCGGCAGCAAACGCCATGGTGGCGAGCGATGCCAGCCGGGCGTTCTCCCCCTGCCACCAGTAACCCGACTCGTTGTGATGGGGCATAAAGAAGCTGACCCGGGGCGCCTCATCGACCCCTTTCACATACTGGCGGGCGAGGGCGAAGGGATTGCCTGCCCGGGCCGCGAGAGCCAGCTCGGCGGCCAGGGCCTGCTCGGCGACGGTCCGGGCCGCCCACTGGCGCGCCGGATCCGGCTCGATGGCGAGATACTCCAGCAGCGCCAGCACCGGCAGGCCGGCCTCGGCGGCGTGGTAGTAGGGGCGAGAGCCATCGTCGTTGGCGGCCCAATGGTGGCCGAGATCGGGATGGGCGCGCTGGCGGGCGCACAGCCGGCCGGCCCGATCCCGCGCCTCGGCGAGCCACTCGGCGCCCAGCGTTCTGGTGAGCTCGACCGCCGCCAGCAGGGCGCAATAGTCGTCGATGATGTTCTCGACCCCGTCATCCAGGTAGGCGAGGTTGTGCTCGCGCAGGTGCAGGTAGCCGCGTCTGGCCGCCTCGGCGTACTGGCTTGTGTCAAGGTCGCCGCCACTCGGTTCCCGGGCGGCGCGGGCCAGGGCGGCGATGGCCATGCCGCCCCCCTGGCGAAAACCCGCCTGCCAGCGGGCGGACTTGATCCCCTGCTGGGTCGCATAGGCGCACAGCTCCCGCTGCTCGGGATCCTTGCTCCACTTGTCGAACAGGGTCATGTAGAAGAAGCCGCGCTCGTCCTGCATTCGGCAGAGAAAATCCGCCCCGTGCAGCCCCTCGTCATTGAGCCGTTTACACAGGTTCATCCCGTCGATGTCGCGACGTGTCGCCAGGAGTTCCCGGCACTTGAGCAGGGACCAGACCACCATGGGGGTCTGCTGGGGATTGAGGTAGTTGGCGTAGGAGAGGTGACTCAGGTACTTGCTCATGTCGCCGCTGGCGTCGAACCAGCCGCCATGTACGTCCCGGCGCTGATCGGTGCCAAAGAGGCGTGCCCTGCGGTCCGCCCGGTCGAAGGTGCCGCTGGCGCGTTGCCCCTTGAAGTAGTGGATGACATCGGAGAGGCAGCGGCGCGCCAGCAGCCCCCGGTCGATGGCAAAGGAGGGGGAGCGCACCAGACGCTCCTGCGCTTCCGTGGTCACGACGGCCTCCAGCCGGTAGTGGCCGGGCTCGGTGAAGGCGGAGAAATCGGCCCGCCAGTAGTGGCGCCCCTGCCAGCCGGGGACGCTCCCCGCCGCCACCAGCGGCGTCTCCAGCAGGAGGTGGTCGTCCTCCTGGCGCAGCAACCTGACGTGGCCGCGGATATCGAGGTCGGCGCCGCACTGCAGCAGGGCGCTCTTCTCCCCGTCACATTCGTAACCCACCTGGTTGATCAAAAGTTCCATCAAGGTCTTACTCCGAAGGCTCGCCCCTGGCGGGCGAGGCTCATTGCGGGGCCTTGCGGCCCCGACGCGAGGCATGACCGGGCGACGGCGCCCGGCCGCGGGCCTGCTTACCCTTGTTCGTGGAGGTAGCAGCGCACGAAGTGGTTGTCGGCGAGCCGGGTCACCGGGGGCAGGCTCTCCTTGCAGCGGGGCATGGCCTGATGGCAGCGCCCGGCAAAGGGACAGCCACGGGATTCCGGGGTCCAGAGCGGGATCTCCCCCTTGCGGCCTCCCTCCAGCTCGGCGTGGATGCTCTTCTCGGGATCCGGCACCGCCGAGATGAGCAACTGGGTGTAGGGGTGCTGGGGGTGGTGCAGGATCTCGTCCACCTCTCCCCACTCCACCATGTGACCCACGTACATCACCGCCAGATCTTCCGCCACGTAGCGGGCGGTGGCGATGTCGTGGGTGATGTAGAGCATGGAGACGCCGAGCTCGTTCTTCATCTGCTCCATCAGGTTGAGGATGCCGATGCGAATGGAGACGTCGAGCATGGAGGTGGGCTCGTCCGCCAGCACCACTTCCGCCTCCACCGCCAGGTTGCGGGCGATGTTGACCCGCTGGCGCTGGCCGCCGGAGAGCTGGTGCGGGTACTTGGCCGCGGTCGCCTTGGCGGGGGTCAGCCCCACCTTTTCAAGGAGGCCATAGACCATGTCGGGCAGATCCCGCTTGTCACTCACCTTGCTGTGCAGCAGCAGGGGGCGGGCGATGTGGTGGTATATGGTGTGGGTCGGATTCAGTGAACCGAACGGATCCTGCCACACCATCTGCACGCTCTGGCGATAGTCCAGCAGGGCGGTGCCCTTATTGAACTCCTCGAGGTCGCGGCCACGGTAGAGGATGCGGCCGTTGGAGAGCTTGTACATCTTGGCGATGATCTTGGCGATGGTGCTCTTGCCGGAGCCGGATTCCCCCACCACTGCCAGGGCGCGGCCCCGGTGCAGGTTGAAGGTGATGTCGGACAGCGCCCGCATCTTGCCGCTCTTGATGGCGTTGGAGTTGACGGCGAAGTCCTTGTAGAGGTGCTGGACCTCGATGATGGGCGCGTCGGTTTGGGCGATTTGCATGACAGACATCCTTAACAGCCAGCGGCCTTGTCCAGATGGATCGGAAGATCCGGTTGTTCCTCTGCTGCCTCATGAAGGTGGCAGGCAGCCTGTTGGCCGGGCCGGATCTCGGCCAGCCGGGTGTATTCCTGGCGGCAGCGCGCGTGCACCTTGGCGCAGCGTGCCTGGAAGCGGCAGCCGACCGGCACCTCCAGCAGGTTGAGGGGGCTGCCAGGGATCCCCTCCAGCACGGTCTTGGGCCCGTGCAGGGGGGGGAAGGAGTTGCCAAGGCCCCGGGTGTAGGGGTGCAGGGGCGCGGTCAGGATCGCCTTGGCCGGCGCCACCTCCACCAGTTCCCCCGCGTACATGATGCCGATGCGATCGCAGAACTCGACCATGAGCGAGAGGTCGTGAGTGATGAAGAGGATGGAGAAGTTGAACTTCGCCTTGAGCGCATAGACCTTCTGCAAAATCTCCCGCTGCACCACCACGTCGAGCGCCGTGGTGGGCTCGTCCATGATCAAGAGCTCGGGGTTGAGGGCCATGGCGATGGCGATCACCAGCCGTTGGCGCATGCCGCCGGAGAACTGGTGCGGGTAGTCCTTGAGCCGGCTCGGGTGGATGTCGACGATCTCCAGCAGCTCCTGGGCGCGCTTGATCGCCTCATAGCGGGTCATGCCGGGGTTGTGGGCCAAGAGCACGTCGCAGAACTGCTCCTCCATGCGCAGCACGGGGTTGAGCGCATTCATGGCGGACTGGAACACCACGCTCGCCTGGCGCCAGCGGTAGCTGCGCAACCGCTCGTCGTCGAAGCCGAGGATGTTCTCTCCCTTGAACAGGATCTCGCCGCCGCTGATGTAGGCGGGCGGCTTGTGCAGCCTAGCTACCGAGAAGGCGACCGTGGACTTGCCGCAGCCGGACTCGCCGGCGAGGCCGAACACCTCACCCGGCATGATGTCAAAACTGACCGAATTGACGGCGCGCACGTCGCCGCTCTCGGTGATGTAGTCGACGCAGAGCTGGCGCACCGACAGCAGGGGTTGTTGCTGGGTCATGCTGTCTTCTCCTGAGCAGTGATGGGAGTGGCAAGCTGCTTCCAGCGGCGCAGGCCCTTGTGGGAACGAAGCTGCGGGTTGGCGATCTCGTCGATGGCGAAGTTGAGCATGGCGAGACCCGCCCCCAGGGTGGCGATGGCGAAGCAGGGGGCCAGGATCTCCCACCAGGCGCCCACCAGGATGGCGCTCGAGGTCTGGGCGTTGTAGAGCATGATGCCCCAGCTCACGACGGTCGGGTCGCCGAGCCCCAGGAACTCCAGGGTCGCCTCGGTGACGATGGCGTAGATGATGGATCCGATGAAGCTCACCCCGATGATGGAGATGAGGTTCGGCAGTATCTCCACCAGGATGATGCGCCAGGCCGGTTCACCCAGCACCTCGGCGGCGATGACGAACTCCTTCTCCCGCAGGGCCAGGGTCTGGGCGCGGATGACCCGGGCGCCATAGGCCCAGGAGGTCAACCCTATGATGAGGGCGATCACCATGGGGGAGGCCTCTCCGATGAAGCTTGCCAGCACCAGCAACAGGGGGAGGTTCGGGATCACCAGCACCACGTTCATCAGGAAGGTGAGGCACTCGTCCACCACGCCGCCGAAGTAGCCGGCGGTGATGCCCACCGTGATGGCCAGGGCGCACACCAGCAGGCCTGCCCCGAAGCCCACCATCAGGGAGATGCGGGCGCCGTTGGTGAACTGGGCCCAGAGATCGTGGCCCATGCGGTTGGAACCCATCACCAGCTCCACGCTGGGGGGCTGGTGGGGGCGGGCGACCCGCTTGGTGGGTTCGTTGCTGGCGAGCAGCGGGGCGAACAGGGCCATCAGCACGAAGGTGACCACGATGGCGAGGCCGAAGGCGGCCTTCTTGTTGCCCAGCAGGATTTTCAAGATAGTCGGCATACGCATCTTATTTGCCTCCTGTACGCAGACGGGGATCCAGGAAGACGTAGAGCACGTCCGCCAGGAAATTGAAGCTGAGCATGGTGATGGTCATGATGAGCAGTTGCCCCTGGATGAGGGGGTAGTCACGGGCCAGGATGCCCTGATAGAGGGTCAGTCCCAGGCCGGGGTAGTTGAAGATCACCTCGGTGATGAGGGATCCGCCGATGACGAAACCGAGCGCCATGGAGAGGGCGGTGACGCTGGGCAGCACGGCGTTGCGCGCGCCGTAGTTGAAGATCACCCGGTTGCTGGAGAGCCCCTTGGCCTTGGCCATGGTGATGTAGTCCTCGCCCAGGAGGTTGATCATGTTGTTGCGCATGGTGATGAGAAAGCCCCCTACCTGCACCGCGGCCAGGGTGCCCACCGGCATGATGGCGTGCAGCAGGATGCTCTTGATGTGTTCCCAGCCAAAATCGGCGGGGATCTCGGGGCTGTAGGCGTAGCCGATGGGCAGCCAGCCGAGGCTCACGCCGAACAGGAAGAGGGCGAGCAGGGAGACCACCACGGGGGGGATGGCCTGCATCACCAGGGTGAGCGGGGAGAGGATGCTGTCCATGCGTCCGCCCCGGTACCAGGCGGCGAAGATGCCGACGATGGAGCCGATGGAGAAGCTCAGAATGGTGGAGGTGCCCACCAGGAACAGGGTCCAGCCGATGGCGCGGCCGAGGACGTCGGCAACCGGTTGGGGGTAGTAGCGCACCGAGGTGCCGAGATCCCAGGTGAAGACGCTCTTCACATAGGTGAGAAACTGGGTGCCGATGGGGCCGTCCACGAAACCGAAGGTGGCTTTGAGGGCTTCCAGCGCGGCGGGTTCCATCATGGCGCCGGCCCGGGCAAACATGACGGAGACGGGGTCCCCCGGCATGGCTCTGGGTAGCAGGAAGTTGATGGTGGCGGCCACCAGGAAGGCGACCAGATAGAAGGAGAAGCGTCTAAGTATAAATCCCATGGTGATACCTTTTACTGCAAGCCTGCCCCGCGCCGGGCAAAGCTCCCCCAACCCCGGCAGGTGCGGGGGATGGAAGACATGGCGGGGAAGAGGGCCCCCCGCAGGGGGCCGGGGTGATTAGCTGTTTGGCTTGAGTGACAGCACGTGCAGCAGACGCTCCGGAGTGTCCGGGTGTACCTGCGGCTTGGCGACCGGGTTGTCGGCACTGAACCAGCCATTGAAGCGCTTGGTGCTGTATTCGTACCAGGTCGGGTTGTTGAACACCGGGATGATGGTCTGGTTGGCCCCGACACGCTCCTGGATGGCGAACATGATCTCCTTCTGCTTGGCCGCATCGGCGGTCTGGGTGAAGTCGTCGATCAGCTTGTCGAGCTCGGGATCCTTGTAGCGGGGCGCCGCGAAGCGGTTGCCGCGCTCACCCATGTTGCGGGAGTGGAAGGCGGTCTCGAAGTACTTGTGCGGGTTGGCACCGGCAAAGTAACCCTGCAGGGCGACGTCGAAGTCACCGGTGATCAGGGACTCGGTCCAGACGGTGGCTTCCGGGGTGGCGGTCTTGGCGTTCAGGCCCAGGGCCTGCAGGCCTTCGACCCCGATCTGGACGGTGTTGACCCAGTCGGTCCAGCCGTTCGGTACCAGCACCTTGAACTCGATCTTCTTGCAGCTCGGGGTGTCGAGGAACTTATCGCCGTCACAGTCCTTGTAGCCCGCCTGTTTCAGCAGGGCCTTGGCCCCTTCCAGGTCGAACTTGTTGTACTTGCCGTACTTCTTCTCCACGTCCGGGTTGTCCCAGGAGGCGAATGCCTTGCCAAGCCCTGACGGGTACTCGTTGACGGTGGGGTAGCCGTAGCCTGCGATGTCCACCATGGACTGGCGGTCCATGGCCATGGAGAAGGCGCGGCGGAAGTTGATGTCGTTGAAGGCTTCGTGGTTGCCCGGGTTCTTGCTCTGGAAGTTGACGTTGAACGCCACTGTGCCGGAGGCGGGGAACCAGTACTTGTTGTTCTTGGGATCGTTGCCGACGTAGAGGCGCTCGATGTCCGGCACGAAGGAGCCGAACCAGTCCACGTCACCCTTCATCACGGCGGCCAGAACCTGGTCGTTGGTGGCCATCTGCGGCATGCGCAGGCAGTCGATGGAGAGGTTGGCGTTGTCCCAGTAGTGCGGGTTGCGGCACTGGGTGTAGAGCTGGGCGGAGAAGTTGTCCACTTCGGTGAAGGGACCGGTCCCGACCGGCTTGTCGTTGGTGAAGGCCACCGGGTCTTTCACCGACTTCCACTGATGCTCCGGCACGATGGGCACCAGCACCAGGTCGTTCACCACGTTGGTGTTGATCTCGGCCAGGTCGAATTTGACCTTGTGGTCACCCAGCTTCTCGACACCCTTGATCTGGGTCCAGATAGAGCGCTCGTCCAGCGCCTTGTTGGCCTTGACCAGGTTGAAGGAGAAGAGGATGTCGTCGGCGGTGAAGGCTTCACCATCGGACCACTTGACCCCTTCGCGCAGGTCGAAGGTGACGGATTTCAGATCATCGCTGAAGGCGTAGTGGGTAGCCAGACGATAGACGGGTTTGCCACCCTGCATATCGTTGAAGATCACTAGCGGCTCATAGATGAAGTGACGGGTGGTGTGGAGCAGACCCGCTTGCAGGAAGGGGTTGAAGTTCTTGACCCATGCGGTTTCCTGCTGGGCAACCAGGGTCAGCACCGTCTTGTTGTCGGCGGCCATGGCTGTGCCGGTGGCACCGGCGAGCAGAGTTCCCAGCATGACTGAGGTTGCGATTTTGGATACTTTGGCAAGCATATTTTTTCCTTTCTTATTGGTCTTCCATGGTTTTGGAATGGAGCACCGACATCGCATGCTTGGATACCGGCCCTCGCTGTTGGTCAGGTTTTGCACCCTTGTAGTTGTGTCGTCCAACGCCCTTAGAAAAGCAGAATTAACAGGAAAACAACAACTCTTCATTTCGTCGATATCGTAAAAATTGCACGGCGCACGTCATTATCGTCAAAATGCATTTTAAATCCTTTTAAATTATAAAGTTGCATTAATTCTCACAAAGTAAAAAGTCACCTTGCCACTCCCTGTGACAACGATAATGTGAGCTGGATCGTGCTCGTTTTTTCCCCGTTGACGCGGCTTATTTTTGCGCAGGAAACAAGCGGCTCATGTGGGCGGAGAGAAGTGTGCGCTGGTTCACGGGCACGTGCGAAAAGAGCAAGGAGAGGGAGACCGGTGACGAGGGGCGGCACAGGGGATGACAGGGGGGCATGCAAGAGCCTGACGGGCGGCGGACATTAAAAAAGCCAGTCGGTGAGACCGACTGGCTTTGAGGGGGAGTGGCGTGATTAATCCACCAGGCTGGCCCAGAGGTCGTACTCGTCCGCTTCGTCGATGCGGACCTTGACCATGTCGCCGGGCTTGAGGCCGGTTTCACCATTCAGGTAGACCAGGCCGTCGATCTCGGGGGCATCGGCGGCGGAGCGGCCGGTGGCACCTTCTTCGTCCACCTCGTCGATCAGCACCAGCATCTCTTTGCCCACTTTACGGGCCAGCTTGCGGATGGAGACCTGCTGTTGCAGTTCCATGAAGCGCTGGAAGCGCTCTTCCTGCACCTCGGCCGGCACCGGATCCGGCAGCTCGTTGGCCTTGGCACCCTCGACCGGGCTGTATTTGAAGCAGCCAACCCTGTCCAGTTCCGCCTTGTCGATGAAGTCCAGCAGCATCTGGAACTCTTCCTCGGTCTCGCCGGGGAAGCCGACGATGAAGGTGGAGCGCAGGGTGATCTCGGGGCAGATCTCGCGCCACTTCTGGATGCGCTCCAGGGTGCGCTCGACGGACCCGGGGCGCTTCATCAATTTGAGGATGCGCGGGCTGGCGTGCTGCAGCGGGATGTCGAGGTAGGGGAGGATCTTGCCGTCGCGCATCAGGGGAATGACGTCATCCACGTGCGGGTACGGGTAGACGTAGTGCAGGCGCACCCACATGCCGAGCTTGGCCAGCTCTTCGCACAGGGCCACCATGCTGGTCTTGACCGGCATGCCGTCGTAGAAGCCGGTGCGGTGCTTGACGTCCACGCCGTAGGCGGAGGTGTCCTGGGAGATCACCAGGATCTCCTTCACGCCAGCCTCTTTCAGGCGCTTGGCTTCGGCCAGCACTTCGCCGATGGGGCGGCTCACAAGATCCCCGCGCATGGAGGGGATGATGCAGAAGGTGCAGCGGTGGTTGCAGCCTTCGGAAATCTTGAGATAGGCGTAGTGGCGCGGGGTCAGCTTGACGCCCTGGGCCGGCACCAGGCTGGTGAAAGGGTTGTGGGTGGGTTTTTCCACGTATTTGTGGACGTGGCCCAGCACCTCTTCATAGGCGTGGGGACCGGTTATTTCGAGCACCTTGGGGTGGATCTCGCGGATCTGGTTCTCTTTGGCACCCAGGCAGCCGGTGACGATCACCTTGCCGTTCTCGGCCAGGGCTTCACCGATGGCTTCCAGGGACTCCTGCACCGCGCTGTCGATGAAGCCGCAGGTGTTGACCACCACCAGCTCCGCATCGTCATAGCTGGGCACCACGTCGTACCCTTCGGTACGCAGCTGGGTCAGGATGCGTTCGGAATCGACCAGGTTTTTGGGGCAACCCAAGGAGACGAATCCTACTTTGGGGGCCTGTTTTGTGTTGGACATCGCTCAATCACTCTTAGGTGGCTCTTATTCAAGGGCGCGGATTTTACCGGAATGGCTAACCAAAAACTATACAGCCGACACGTCGGAAGCGAACAATCTCTTTGCCCGGGGACGCGGGGTGGGGCGGGCGTGACATGACCACGGGCAGGGAGGGGGCCGTCGTCGGTGCGGGCGGGATCACGATCCCTGTGCGCCGTCACCATTTGGCAGGAGGGGCAAAACGGGTGTCACTATACTCCCAACAGGCCTATCAGAAGGATGTGCGGGATGGAGAGTTCATTTGGTGAGAAAGTGCAGAACGTGCACGCCACCCTCAGGCAGCGCTTTGACAAGTTGAGCCGGGTGGCGATCGCCATCTACGACCCGCAGACGGACCATCTCAAGACCTTTGCCCACAGCACGGACGGGGGCTCGCCGCTGTTGCAGTACGAGGTCAGGCTGAGCGAGGTGCCTTCCCTGCGCTACCTGGCCGAGCACCAGCAGCCCAGGGTGCTCGACACCCTGGATTCCCTGCTGGGCTCCCCCTCCGAGCACAGCCGCAAAGTGCTGGCGGCCGGTTACGCGTCGAGCTATACCGAGCCGCTGCTGCTCAACAGTCGCTTGTTCGGCTTTCTGTTTTGCGATGCCAAAGAGCCCGGTTACTTCGATGGCGCCATTTGCGGTGAGCTGGCGGCCTATGCCCAGATCCTGGCGGCCATCATCGCGGTGGAGTTCTTCTCCATCCAGACCCTGAACGGGGCCCTGACCACGGTGCGGGAGTTCAGCCGCTACCGGGACGAGGAGACCGCCAATCACCTGCACCGCATGTCGGCCTATTCGCGGCTCATCGCCCGGGAGGTGGCGGCCCATTACCCCTTGAGTGACGAGGAGGTGGAGTTCATTCACCTCTTCTCCGAGCTGCACGATATCGGCAAGATTGCGGTGCCCGACGCCATCCTGCTCAAGCCGGGCAAGCTCACGGCCGAGGAGTACGGGGTGATGAAGACCCACCCCTTCAAGGGGCGAGAGATGATCGCCCTGATGATCCGCGAGTTCGGCCTCGACGGCATCCATCACACCGACATGCTGAAGAACATCATCGCCTACCACCACGAGCGTTTCGACGGTCAGGGTTACCCGGAAGGACTGGCGGGGGAGGCGATCCCCCTGGAAGCCCGCATCGTCGCGGTGGCGGATGTGTTTGACGCCCTTACCAGCGAGCGACCCTACAAGCAGGCCTGGCCCCTCGAAACGGCCTTCGAGTACCTCAAGACCCATGCCGGCAGCCAGTTCGACCCTGTTTGCGTCGCGGCGGCGCTGCAAAGCCGGGAGGCGTTTTGTGCCATCCATCGGCAATATCGGGATCCCGTGATCACCTGATTGCGCCCCCTCTCTCCTCCCCGGCTTCTCCCGGATTCCCCAGGCCCCGTCATCTGATGGCGGGGCCTGGGGCCCTCTCTTGTTTCATCGCCTTGAGGTGCATCCGGCGCCGGGGGTTGTTCTGCGGCATTGCGGCTTTGCGGCGGGGCAGGGCGCCGCGGTGGGCGGGGCGGCCAACGGGGGGATTGTCCGGGGTAAGGTCATAAGAGTGCCTTATAAAGAGAGGCCAGATATTAGCCGTATGACTGACATGAGGCCGCTGGCGGGCACGACATGGCCGGGGCGGCGCCTCTGGTGGCCCGTCCCGTCGCGATGTCGGCTCGGTGGTGACACTTTGATCATTTCAATAATTCTTGTATAGTTGAAATAAAGCATCCAAGGGGGGAGACCCATGAACAAAGAGATGGCCACCAAGGTCTTTGAATCGCTGGCATCCGGGATCCGGCTCGAGGTGTGGCGGCTGCTGGTCAAGGCCGGGCTGGAGGGGCGGGTCGCGGGGGAGCTGGCCGGCGAGCTCGACATCGCCCCCAATACCCTCTCGTTTCACCTCAAGGGGATGCTCAACGCCGGGTTGCTGTCGGTGGAGCAGGAGGGGCGTTTTCTGCGCTATCGCGCCAACATCCCCCTGATGCTGGGGGTGATCGCCTACCTCACCGAGGAGTGCTGCGCCGGTCATCCCGAGGCGTGTGGCCTGCTGCCCGCCGGGCCCGGCAGCGCTTCCCGCGCCGAGGCATCGTCGCCCTGCTGCGGCGAGTCGTAACGGGCCATGCCGGGCTGTCTATGCCCATGTGCCGTGCCATTCATCTATTCAACCTGGGGTGCGAGCGTGGATCGCACCGGGAGTCATCATGTCTGCAAGCTGTGAGGCCAAGGCAGCCCCTGCCATCGGCTTTTTTGAACGTTATCTGACCGCCTGGGTCGCCCTCTGCATCCTGGTGGGCATTGGTCTGGGGCAGGGGTTGCCGAGCCTCTTCAAGGCCATCGGCGCCATGGAGGTGGCCAGGGTCAACCTGCCGGTGGGGCTGCTTATCTGGGTGATGATCATCCCCATGCTGCTCAAGATCGATTTTGGCGCCCTGCACCAGGTGAAGGGGCACCTCAAGGGAATCGGGGTCACCCTCTTCATCAACTGGCTGGTCAAGCCCTTCTCCATGGTCTTCCTCGGCTGGCTCTTCATCCGCGTGCTGTTTGCCGACTGGCTGCCGGCGGATCAGCTGGACAGCTACGTGGCGGGCCTCATCCTGCTGGCGGCGGCCCCCTGCACCGCCATGGTGTTTGTCTGGAGTCGCCTCACCAACGGCGATCCCTACTTCACCCTGTCGCAGGTGGCGGTGAACGACCTCATCATGGTGTTTGCCTTTGCCCCGCTGGTGGCGCTGCTGCTCGGGGTCTCCAGCATAGTCGTGCCCTGGGATACCCTGCTCACCTCGGTGGTGCTCTACATCGTCATCCCCGTCATCCTCGCCCAGCTGCTGCGCAAGGCCTTGCTGAGAAAGGGGCAGGCCCATTTTGACGGCGTCATGACCCGCATCCAGCCCTGGTCGGTGGCTGCCCTGCTGCTCACCCTGGTGCTGCTGTTCGCCTTCCAGGGCAACGCCATCATCGAGCAGCCGCTGGTCATCGCCCTCCTGGCGGTGCCCATCCTGATCCAGGTGCTGTTCAACTCCGGGCTCGCCTACTGGCTCAACCGCAAGGTGGGGGAGAAGCACTCGGTGGCCTGCCCTTCCGCCCTGATCGGGGCCTCCAACTTCTTCGAGCTGGCGGTGGCCGCCGCCATCAGCCTGTTCGGCTTTCATTCGGGCGCGGCGCTCGCCACCGTGGTCGGGGTGCTCATCGAGGTGCCGGTCATGCTGCTGGTGGTGCGCGTGGTCAACGCCAGCAAACCCTGGTACGAGGCGGGGCCAAGTCGCTAACGGATGGCCACTAACCCATTTCTATTCACTTGAGTCATGAGAGACAGGCAAATGAGTGCAATCACCCTCTATCACAATCCAGAGTGCGGCACCTCCCGCAACACCCTCGCGCTGATTCGCAACAGCGGTGTGGAGCCCGCCATCATTCACTATCTGGAGACGCCCCCCTCCCGCGACGAGCTGGTGGCCCTGATCGCCGCCATGGGCATGCCGGTGCGCGATCTGCTGCGAAAGAACGTGCCCCCCTACGAGGCGCTGGGGCTGGCGGAAGCGCGTTTCAGCGACGATGAGCTGATCGACGCCATGCTGGCCCATCCCATCCTCATCAACCGGCCCATCGTGGTCACCCCCCTCGGCACCCGGCTGTGCCGCCCGTCGGAGGTGGTGCTCGATATCCTGCCCGACCCGCAGCAAGGGGCCTTTGCCAAGGAGGATGGCGAGCAGGTGGTGGATGGCCAGGGCAAATGGCTTCGTTGAGCCCCTGCGCGTCAGCGTCTGACCCGCGCCGGGGGGATGCCCTTAACGGGCAGGCGCCAGATCTGCTACTGTGACCTTCGACTCATCACAGAGGGTGGAAACAATGAAGATTCGATTCCTGGTGATAGCCACGGCACTGGCGCTGGCCTCAACCCCCGGTCTGGCCGACTGGGCAAAGCTGAAGGAGGCCGCCTCCGAACTCGGTACCGCGGTGAGCGATACCAGCAAGGAGGCGTGGAAGGGGATCACCGATTTCTCCAAGGAGACCTGGGAGTCGGTGTCCAGCTGGGGGGCCGAGGCCTACAACAAGGCGGGGGCCTGGACGGCAGAGAGCGCGGCCACCGGCAAGGAGTGGCTGACCGCCGCCGACAAGAAGCTCGACACCATGCTCGAGCCCAAGACCCCGGAGGAGGCGAGAACCGCCCTCGATACCATGGCCGATACCGCCCTGGTGCGGCTGTTCAACGAGCAGCCCTCGGCCAAGTTGCTGTTTGACAAGGCTTATGGCTATGCGGTGTTCGACTCGCGCAAGTTCTCCCTGATGATCCATACCAATCAGGGGGCCGGGGTGGCCGTCAATCGCACCAGTGGCAAGCACACCTACATGAAGATGTTCGGTGCCGGTCTCGCGGCCGGGATCGGCGGCAAGTTCTACCAGCAGGTGATCCTGTTCGAAGACAAGGCGAGGTTCGATGCCTTCGTCAGCAAGGGGTGGGAAGCTACCTCCGAGGTGGGCGCCGTGGCGGGCAAGGAGAGCGCCGAGCTCACCGCCAAATACAATGGCGGCATGGCCATCTATCAGATTGGCGAGAAGGGGCTGTTGCTGGACGCCAACATCTCGGGCTCCAAGTACTGGCTGGATGATGACCTGAACAAGTAACCCCTGCCAATCTGACCCGGTCTTTCATGGATGGCTAGAGATGCACCCTGTTTACTTGTCGGGGTTTGCAGTAAAAAGAGGGCCTTGGGCCTAATGCCGATCAGTTAAGGATCCATTGACCGATCCTCAGGCTGTGTAAGAATCCGAAACTCCTTGTTGGGTTTCGGATTTTTTTATGCGTATCGACCAAGCTCTCGACTTCATTCACGCCTGTCCTC
>NZ_JABERS010000028.1:0-55306 GCF_013168745.1 Aeromonas sp. TW 6
AGGTGGTAGGATAGGCATCAACTCAGTCCTTTGGGTGTGGCTTGTTTTGTTTAGCGACTAATCAGATCGCACAAACTGGACTGAGTTCCCTTCCTCCGGTGATCTACTATTCGGAACAGCTATTTAGCTATTTAATACCAAAAACAATCACCCCAACGGCGGCGTCCGCGGCGGCACCATACGCTTGCTGCCGGTGGACTCGAAGGCCGAGGCGACGCGCAGCAGGTTGTTGTCGTCATAGGCGCGACCGGCGAAGGTCAGGCCCACCGGCATACCGATATCGGTCATGACGCCCATGGGGACGGTGACGGTCGGCACGCCGAGGTGGCGAATAGCGAGGTTGCCGTTGGCAACCCAGATGCCGTTGCTCCAGGCGATATCGGCGGAGGCCGGATTCACGTCCGCGTCAGCCGGGGCGACGTCGGCGACGGTCGGGAACAGCACGGCGTCGAGCTTGAGCCCGTCCATCCACTCTTCCAGATCCAGCTTGCGGGTCTTCTCCAGACCACGCAGGCCGTCCGGCACAGAGGCAATCTCGTCGAAACGCTTGAGACCGCGCTTGGCCATCTTGACGTACTCGTCCATGCCCGCCGCCAGATCGCCCTCGCGGTTCGGCAGGGTGCCCGGATCGTGGGGGAAGATCTTCGGCCCATCGACATCTTCAAGTTTGTTCAACTTGGGATCGCCGTTGGCGCGCAGGAAGTCGTCAAATGCCCAGCCGGAGAGCTCCCACAGCTCGTCATTGAGAAACTCCGGGCTCACGATGCCGCGATTGAACACGGTCGGCGCGCCGGGTCTGTCCCCTTCGCAGTTGGAGACCAGCGGGAAGTCCACTTCGATGACTTCTGCGCCCGCGGCTTCCAGCGCCTTGCGCGCCTCTTCCCAGAGGGCAATCACGGAGTCGCGGGTATGGATACGCTGACCGGTCGGGCCGCCGATGCCGGGGTGCTCGCTGGTGCCGGCCAGTTCATCCTTGTTGATAAACATGCGTGGCACGCCGAGGCGCTTGCCCTTGAGGGCATCGGGCTTGGCAGCCAGCTCCAGATAGGAAGCCGGACGCACTTCGGAGGCCTTGGGCAGTTGCACCCAGGGCTGCATGCGCCACAGATCACCGCGAGTGTCGGCATCGTCGGCGACCACCACATCCAGCACTTCCAGCAAATCATTCATGGTGCGGGCATAGGGCACGACGACGTCCATGGTCGGGGTCAGCGGCCAGTTGCCACGCACCGAAATCACGCCACGGGATGGGGTGTAGGCACACAGGCCGTTGTTGGAGGCAGGACCCCGGCCGCTCGACCAGGTCTCTTCCGCCAGACCAAAGGCAGCGAAACTGGCGGCGGTGGCAGTACCGGCACCGTTGGAGGAGCCGGAGGCAAAGGGCGCGGTCAGGTAGTCCGCGTTGTAGGGGCTCTCGGCACGGCCATAGACGCCGCGCTGCATGCCGCCATTGGCCATCGGCGGCATATTGGTTTTGCCAAGGCAGATGGCACCGGCGGCGCGCAGCCGTTCCACGGTAAAGGCATCGCGCTGGGCCACCAGATCCTTGAAGGCCGGGCTGCCGGAGGCGGCGGTCAGCCCCTTGACCAGATAGCTGTCTTTGGCGGTGTAGGGGATGCCGTCGAGCGGGCTCAGGGTCTCGCCACGGGCGCGGCGGGCATCGGAAGCCTCGGCTTCTTTCAGCGCATCGGGATTGGCGACCACCACGGCGTTGAGTTTGGTGGCAGTCTCGGGGCCGTTGTAGGCCTCGATACGGGCCAGATAGGCCTTGACCAGTTCGACTGCTGTGGTGCGGCCTGATTCGAGCGCGGCACGCAGCTCGGCAATGGAAACCTCGGTCACTTCGATCATGGGGATCTCCTGTAAAAGGGTGACTGTTTGTCATGATGATCGCCGCATCAGCGCCTGCGACCATCACACCATCAAGAGAGAAAACCCCACGGCGTGGGGTTTTGAATTTCTACATTCTTCGACCAGTTTACTGACCTGAAGGGATCTGCTGGGTAATACAGTGGATATTGCCACCGCCCAGCAGGATCTCGCGAGCCGGTACGCCGATCACGGTGTGCTCCGGGAAGATCTCTTCCAGAATGCGCTGGGCTTCGCCATCGGTGGCGGCATCCAGCAGCGGGTAGACGATGCGATCGTTGGTGATCAGGAAGTTCACATAGGAACCGGCCAGACGGCCTTCTGCCTCGCGCGGCACACCGCTGCCGCTCTCGACACCGGCAGACTCCTCTTCGGTGCAGAACAGCGGGCCCGGCTGGGGCAGCTTCCACACTTTCAGCTTGCGACCCTTGGCATCCACCGCCGCTTCCAGCACCTTGAGGGCGGCCACGGAGCGGGCGTACTGGGGATCGTTCTGGTCATCAGTCCAGTGCAGCGCCACTTCACCCGGACGCACGAAGCAGCACATGTTGTCGATGTGGCCGTCGGTTTCGTCCATATAGACGCCTTCGTCCAGCCAGATAAAGCGGGTGACGCCCAGATAGTCGCGCAGGTGAGCTTCGATCTGCGCTTTGGTCAGGTGCGGGTTGCGGTTTTCGTTGAGCAGGCACTCGGCGGTGGTCAGGCAGGTGCCTTCGCCATCAACGTGGATGGAGCCCCCTTCCAGAATCAGCGGCGCATCGTAGCGAGCCATGCCGTGTTGGGTCAGCATCTGGGCTGCCACTTCCTCATCCTGATTCCACGGGTAGTAGAGACCGCCCTTGTGACCGCCCCAGGCGTTGAAGCCCCAATCCACCCCACGGCACTCGCCGGCCGCGTTGGTGACGATGGTCGGGCCGGTATCGCGAGCCCAGCAGTCATCGCTGTTCATCTCGACCAGAGTGACGTGAGCGGGCATGATGGCGCGGGCCTGCTCCATAAACTGGGCCGGTACCCCCATAAAGACCGGGGTGGCGCCACCGATGGCATCCGCCACCTTGGCGAAGGTCTCTTGCGCGAAGCGACCGGCTACGCGCCAGTTGTCCGGGCGAAACGGCCAGATCATCCAGACGGCCTGCTGGTGCGCCCACTCGGCGGGCATGGTGAAGCCGTCGGCGGCCGGCGTGGAGTTAATGGTCTTGATGCTCATCGCAAGGCTCCTTGCATGGATTGAGGCCCCCGTTTACGCCAGATGCGGCGCGGGAACCCGGAAAAATAAGAGTGGGTCGCAGATTAAGACGTTGCGCCCCCATCCATCAAATGAATAGGATGGATTGTCCCATAAACACGGCGAATAATCCCCCCATGAAACTGCACCAGCTCGACCTCAATCTGCTGCTCGCCTTTGACGCCCTGATGACGCAAGGGAGCGTGACCCGCGCCGCCGAATCGCTCTTTATCAGCCAGCCCGCCATGAGCCACTCCCTCGGCCGGTTGCGGGCCTTTCTCGGCGACCCGCTGCTGGTGCGCACGCCCCAGGGGATGTTGCCGACTCCCCGGGCCCAGCGCCTGCATCTGGGGGTGCAGCAGGCGCTGCGGCTGCTGGAGCAGCAACTCTGGGAGGAGGACGAGTTCGCGCCGCGTCAGTCGAAGCGCCGCTTCGTGCTCTGCACCACGGATTACGTGGAGTGCGTGCTGATCCCGCCCCTTATCCAGCGCCTCAGGAAGCTGGCCCCCGGCGTCACCATCGAAATCCGCATCCTGCGCGATACCCTGCCGGAAGCGGAGCTGGCGAGCGGCGAGATAGATCTCGTGCTGGGGTTTGACGAGTACATGCAGGTGCCGGGGTATCTGGGCAAGGAGACCTGGCTCACCGAACCCCTGGCCGGGCTGGTACGCGCCACCCTGGAGCTGGAGGAGGAGCGCATCACCCTCGAGCAGCTAATCGAGATGCCCCATGTGTTCCACTCGCCGCTCGGCACCTCGGAGGCGAGCCTCGACCGCTATTTGCAGAGCCTGGGCCACAGCCGCACCATCTCGGTCAACAGCCAGAGCTATATGTCCGCCGCCGCCATCGTGAGCCAGAGCGACCACCTGCTGGTACTGCCCAGCATGGTGGCCGAGCTGCTCGCCAGCCACTGGCCGCTGAAAAGCCTGCCCCTGCCCGACGACGTGCCGGACTATCACCTCAACTGCGTCTGGCACCCGGTCCACGCCCAGCAACCGGCGTTGACCTGGTTGAAGGCGTTGATGAAGGACCTGGTGAATCCGGGCTAAGCGGCAGCGACTGGCAGTTCCTCCCCCTCATCCCCAACTCTTCTCCCATTCTTTTGTAAATGAGCGGGAGAAGGGGGCAAAATCCCTGCTGCGAGGGGCATCCCCAGCAACAACAAAGGCTCCCGCGGGAGCCTTTGTTGTTTACATCTTCGCCATCACGCCCGCAGGGCGCTCATCATCCGGGCGACGACACCGGCCAGCAGAGGGCGGTCGGGGTGACACTGGGCGAAGGTGACCAGTCCCTGGATATGGACCTGCAAGAAGGCGGTCAGGGTGGGGATGTCCCCCTCTTTTGCCAGCTCTCCCTGCGCCTTTGCCAGGGTCAGCTGCCCGGCCAGATCCTGTTCCAGCTCGCCGTAGATGGCCTTGAAGCGAAGGTGCAGCTCCTCGTCCTGCTCCGCCAGCTCCATCAGGGTGCGGGTCAGCAGGCAGGAGCCCTGCAGGGCATCGTCCACCACCTGCTCGAGGAAGGCGTGCAGCCCCGCCAGCGGGCTGGGCTGTGCCAGGCAGCGGCGGCGCAGGGCCCCCTTCTCTGCCACATAGTGATCGACCGCCGCCAGCAGCAGGCCGCGCTTGTTGCCAAAGGCGGCATAGAGGCTGCCGGGGTGCAGGCCGGTTGCGGCCACCAGCTCCTGCATGGTGGTCTTGGCATAGCCTTTGGCGCGAAAGGCTTCCATGGCGTTTCGCAAGACGGCATCCCGATCGTATTCGGCGCTGCGCATGGGGTCTCCGGTGGCAAGGTCCCGCGGGACGGAAAAAACAGGGCGGCAAGTTTACCCCAGCCTCCCCCGTCAATCCATGTTGAATGCTTGCTCAAAAAATACTTGCACGCAAACCAAAAAACGTCTTGAATGCCCGTTCAAGAATCACTCCCTCAGGACAGACGATCATGAATACCCTGTTTCAGCCCTATCGCCTCAACGACACCCTCACCCTCGCGAACCGTTTCATGATGGCCCCCCTCACCCGCTGCATGGCGGGCCCGGGTCTGGTGCCCACCGAACAGATGGCCGCCTACTACGGCCGCCGCGCCGACATCGGCCTCATCATCTCCGAAGCCACCATCATCCGGCCGGACGGGCAGGGCTACCCCAATACCCCGGGGCTCTACAGCGCCGAACAGATCGCCGGCTGGAAGAAAGTGACCAGCGCCGTGCATGCCAACGGCGGCAAGATCTTCGCCCAGCTGTGGCACGTGGGCCGTCTCTCCCACCCCTTCTTCCACCACGCCGAAGTGCTGGCCCCCTCCGCCGTCGCCCATGAGGGCACGGTGCCGCGCATGCGTGAGCTGGTCTATCAAGTGCCGCGCGCCCTGACCGAGCGCGAAATCGCCCAACTGGTCGAGGATTACGCCCAGGCCGCCGCCAACGCCATCGAGGCGGGCTTTGACGGGGTGGAGATCCACGGTGCCAACGGCTACCTCATCGATCAGTTCCTGCACCACGCCAGCAACCTGCGCACCGACAACTACGGCGGCAGCCCCGAGAACATGAGCCGCTTCGCCCTCGAGGTAGTGGATGCCATCGCCGCCCGCATCGGCGGGGATCGCACCGGCCTTCGTCTCTCCCCCGGCGCCTATGTGCACCTGGAAGGGGATGCCCGGGATCGCGCCGTGTTCGACCACCTGCTGGCCGAGCTGAACCAGCGCAACCTGGCCTATCTGCACCTGGGTATCTTCGATGACAGCCTCACCTTCGACTACCTGGACGGCCGCGCCTCCGACTACCTGCGTGCCCGCTACGACGGCCACCTGGTGGGGGTCGGCAACTACAGCGCCGAGACCGCGCTCGAGGCCATCGAGGCGGACCGCTTCGACCTCGTCGCCATCGGTCGCCCCCTCATCGCCAACCCGGACTACCTCGCCAAGGTGAAGCAGGGAGAGGCTCTGACCCCCTATGCCGACACCATGCTGGCGGAACTGGTCTAACCCTCGCCGGCGCCTTGCCTGACCAAGGATGGGATCCGCGCCCCCGCGCGGGTTTCCAATGTTTGGGCCCTCTCCCGGGCCCTTTTTTCTGCCTGCCTTTCGCCCTTTTTCACGCAAATAGTTGTCATCAACAACCAAATGATGGTATTGGTTGCGCATAACAACCAAATACCATCACAAGGAGACAACCCCATGGATCCCCGCCCCCTGCGCGCCCTGTCGAGGGAACTGGTACGCGAACTCGGCATGCTCTCCCAGCAGTGCGGCTCGCTGGCCCTGAGCCCCCTGGAGGCCCACCTGCTCATCGAGCTGGAGAACGGTCCCGCCACCAACCAGCAGCTTGCCGAGCGCCTTCGCATCGACAAGTCCAACGCCAGCCGCCCCCTGGCCCGCCTCGCCGAGCGGGAGCTGATCGCCTGGCAACCCCACCCCTCGGACGGGCGCAGCAAGGAGGCGAGCCTCACCGAGCCGGGCAAGGCACAGCTTGAGGAGCTGCACCGGCAGATGGACGAGACCATGGCGGGGGCCCTGGCCCAACTCTCCCCCGCCGAGTGCGAGCAGATCTGGGAGGGCATGCGGCTCTATCGCAGCGCCCTCTCCCGCGCCCGCCGCCAGCAGGGGTTCGTCATCCGCCCCATCACCCCGGCCGACAATCCCCGGATCGCCGCCGTGGTGCCCGCCGTCTCCGCCGAATACGGCCTCACCGCCGACAAGGGGTACGGGGTGGCGGATCCCAACCTCGATTTTCTCCACGAGACCTATCAGGGGGAGCGCAGCCGCTACTGGGTGATTGAGGGACCGGACGGCGCCATTCTCGGCGGGGGTGGCATAGCGCCGCTGGCGGGAGCAGCGGATGTGTGCGAGCTGCAGAAGATGTACTTCCTGCCCGCCCTGCGAGGGCTGGGGCTGGGACGGCGGCTGGTGTTGCAGGCGCTGGCCGAGGCTCGCGCCCTGGGTTACCAGCGCTGCTATCTGGAGACCACCGCCGTGCTGCGGGAAGCCACCGCCCTCTATGAATCCCTGGGCTTCGAACACCTGCCGGGGCCCCTTGGCTGCACGGGCCACGACGCCTGCGAGATCTGCATGGTGCTGGCCCTCGACGGGAAGGAGGGGAGATGAGTGAACCAAAACGACTCTCTGTCGGCATACGAGATGTCAGCTTCGGTGAAAGGGTGAAGCTGGTTGAGCCTGTCAATCTCTACGGCTGTACCCTGGCTGACGATGTCTTTGTCGGCCCCTTCGTGGAGATACAGTCGAACGTCTCCATAGGTCGCGCAACCCGCATCCAGTCCCACAGCTTTATCTGTGAGCATGTGACCATAGGTGAGCGCTGTTTTATCGGTCACGGCGTCATGTTTGCCAATGACCTCTTTCAAAGCGGCGCCCCCGACCCGGATCCCGCCAGTTGGGGCCGAACCCACATCGGGGATGGGGTATCCATCGGTTCAAACGCCACCATTTTGCCGGTACGGATATGCCAGGGAGCCGTCATCGGTGCCGGCGCAGTGGTGACCCGGGACATCACTGTCCCTGGCACCTATGCCGGCAACCCCGCCAGATTGCTGCGTACTTTCTAGCCAGAAGCGCCAATTCCCCCCTCATCCCCCCTTCTCCCTCAAGGGTAGAAGGGGGCCGGGCAGGCAATCTGTCGATACCCCGCGAGCCCGTTTACCCCGTATCACGGCCCCTGGCTGACACCGCGCCTCCCCAGAAGAGCGATTGCCATCCATCTCATGGACAGTGACACATAACGCCTGTCAGGTTCCAACCCGCTGGGTATAGTGATCAAAGGCGATTACCTTTTGATACCCCTCTGATTCATAAAGTAATTTTGCAGGTTGATTGGAGACAGCCGTCGCCAGTTTGACGGTCAGGGCATCTGTCTCCCTGGCAAAGCTGGCCACCCGTTTCAGCAGCGCTCTTGCCACACCCTGCTGGCGAGCTGACTCGACGACATAAAGATCATTGAGGTACCACATCCTCTTCATCGCGACGGAAGAGAATGCCGGATACAACTGGACAAAGCCTGCCCACTCTCCCGCCTCGTTGCGTGCCAGAAAGATAACTGAATCCGCCCCCTGAAGGCGTTCTCCGATGAATCGGGTTGCCTCATCACTGTCCGGCGCTTGCCCATAAAACTGCCGATAGGCATCAAACAGACGGCTGGTTTCTTCAATGTGGGCCAACGTGGCCTGGAATATCTGCATGGCATCTCCTTGTCACCCTTCCCTGCACAGCGGTGCAATAGGATGGGGCCGTATGGCAAATACAGTGTCGGGTTTAAGAGGGGAAATAGAACCAGGCGGTCTGGATAAGACCCTCCTTCACCTCGAACACCGCCACGCTCTCGATGGGCTCGGGGGAGAGGCCATGGATCTTCTCGTGATCAAACACCTTGTTGCCCAAGACGGTGCGTGACAGCAGCTCGGCCTTGAGCAGCGGGTTGTTGAATCTGTGCTGTGCATAGAAGGTTCGCAGCGCCCCCTTGCCGACTGTGCTCGGCGTCTCGGTCGGCATGCGATAGCCTTTGAAATCCGGGGCAAAGCAGGCCACGAAGGCGTCGAGATCGTGGGCATTGTAGGCGGCAAACTGCGCCTCTACGGGTTGGGTGACGGACATGTCTCTCTCCATGCGTGAAATTTAAATCACTTATCCTTGATTTTTATTCACCCATCAAGCCCCGGATGGGGATCGCCGCCCCTTCCAATGACACGCCCCATAACAAAAAACCCCGCCGAAGCGGGGTCTCTCTGGTCATCAGCCACCCGCTGTGCGCGGGCGGGGTGATCAGTGTTCGCGGGTCTGGCGGAACTGTACGTCAGGGTGACGCTCCTGTGCCAGGCGCAGGTTGACCATGGTCGGCGCGATGTAGGTGAGGTTGTCACCGCCATCGAGGGCCAGGTTGACCTCATTCTTGCGCTTGAACTCTTCGAACTTCTTGACGTCGGTCCCTTCCACCCAGCGGGCGGTGGCGACGTTGACCGCCTCGTAGATGGCCTCGACGTTGTACTCGCTCTTCAGACGAGAAACCACTACGTCGAACTGCAGCACACCGACCGCACCGACGATGAGATCGTTGCTGATGAGCGGACGGAACACCTGCACCGCCCCCTCTTCGGAGAGCTGCACCAGCCCCTTGAGCAGCTGCTTCTGCTTGAGGGGGTCACGCAGGCGGATGCGGCGGAACAGTTCCGGCGCGAAGTTCGGGATGCCGGTGAACTTGAGATCTTCACCCTGGGTGAAGGTGTCGCCGATCTGGATGGTGCCGTGGTTGTGCAGACCGATGATGTCGCCAGCACAGGCCTCGACCGCCTGTTCACGGTCACCGGCCATGAAGGTGACGGCGTCGGAGATGTTCACGTCCTTGCCGATGCGCACGTGGCGCATCTTCATGCCCTTGGAGTAGGTGCCTGACACGATGCGCATGAAGGCGATACGGTCGCGGTGTTTCGGGTCCATGTTCGCCTGGATCTTGAACACGAAGCCGGAGAACTTCTCCTCGGTCGCCACCACTTCGCGGCTCTCGGCCTTGCGCGGCATGGGGGCTGGCGCCCAGTCGGTCAGGCCGTCCAGCATGTGGTCGACACCGAAGTTGCCGAGGGCGGTCCCGAAGAAGACCGGGGTCATCTCGCCGGCGATGAAGGCGTCGTGATCGAACTCGGGAGAGGCGCCCTGCACCAGCTCCAGCTCGCCACGCAGCTGGGCCGCCAGATCGTCGCCGATGGCGGCGTCCAGCTCGGGGTTGTTCAACCCCTTGACCACCCGCTTCTCCTGGATGGTGTGGCCCTGACCGCTCTGATACAGGTAGGTCTCGTCCTTGTAGAGGTGGTAGACCCCCTTGAAGGATTTGCCACAGCCGATGGGCCAGGTGATGGGGGCGCACATGATGTTGAGCTCGCGCTCCACCTCGTCCATGACCTCCATCGGATCGCGCACTTCGCGGTCCAGCTTGTTCATGAAGGTGAGGATGGGGGTGTCACGCAGACGGGTCACTTCCATCAGCTTGCGGGTCCGGTCTTCAACACCCTTGGCGGCGTCGATGACCATCAGGCAGCAGTCGACCGCCGTGAGAGTACGGTAGGTATCTTCGGAGAAGTCCTCGTGACCCGGGGTATCGAGCAGGTTGACCAGGCAGTCGGCGTAGGGGAACTGCATCACGGAAGTGGTGATGGAGATACCGCGCTGCTTCTCCATCTCCATCCAGTCGGATTTGGCGTGCTGGCCCGAGCCACGGCCCTTGACGGTACCGGCGCGCTGAATGGCCTGTCCGAACAGCAGGACCTTTTCGGTGATGGTGGTTTTACCCGCATCCGGGTGCGAGATGATCGCAAAAGTGCGTCTCTTGGAGACTTCACTCAGAAATTCAGCTGACATAATTCGACGTTCTTCTATTGAGCGGCGGCCTGGAGCCACCGTGGGAAAAATGCGGGACAGCACCTTGGAATCAGGGCGCCCATGCAGACAACGACACCACGCGGGCGGGTCAGTGACCGCCGGTGGAGACAGGAGAAGCGCGTTGCATTACATGGGTCTGGCCCCGGATCAAAGCAAAATTGCGCGGCATTATACCCGCGCGAGTGAAAAATACCCAGCCCGCTATCACGGGGCCCGGGGTCGGCCTCACCGGGCCGTCATCACCCGGTTGCGCCCCGCCAGCTTGGCCTCGTACATGGCCTCGTCGGCCCGGCGTACCAGCTCGCCCAGGTTGTCATCCTCGGGTTTGTACTGGGCGCAGCCGATGCTGATGCGGATGGGGTGATCCGCAGGCACCCCCTCAATCTCGAGGCAGGCGACGGCGAGGCGGATCCGCTCCGCCACCTCGACGGCCTCGCCCAGAAGGGTATCCGGCAGCAGCACCAGAAACTCCTCGCCGCCGTTGCGCCCCACCCTGTCGAGGCTGCGCAACTGCTCCTCGATGCACTGGGCCACGGCGGTGAGCACCCTGTCCCCCACGTGGTGGCCCAGCTGGTCGTTCACCTTCTTGAAGTGATCCACATCCAGCAGCAGCACGCACAGGGGTTTGCCCTCCTCCCGCGCCTGGGTGAACCATTTGCGCCCCTTGGCCTGGATCTGGCGCCGGTTGTGGATGCCGGTCAGTTCGTCCGTCATGGCGAGGCGCTGCATCTTGCGGGTGCGCCCGCGCTGGTGCACCACCAGGGTACCCATCACCACCAGCAGCAGGGCCACCACCAGGTATTGCCAGTAGCGCCGCTCCTGCAACTGCTTGAGTTTCTCCGCCTGCAACTGCTGCTGGGACCTGAGGGTCTGGTTTTCCAGCTCCTTGCGGGCGAGATCGAACTCGAAACGCATCTGCAAGGAGCGCTGTTCCCGCAATCTGAGCTCGAGGGCCTGGCGGGTCTCGACATAGGTCTTGAGGCTGGTGAGGGCCGATTGGATATGCCCCTGACGCTCCAGCACCCGGGCCCGTGTCTCATGCACCCGGGCGAGGAAGCGCAGGTTCTGCTCCCGGGTAAAGATGGGCTCGGCCTCGTCCAGGTGCCGCAGCGCCTCGCCGGGTCGGTTCAGGGCCTCGAGGACCTCGGCCATGACGAGGTGCCAGTGGCCCAGGGTGACGCTGTCCGCCCCCTCCCCTTGATGAAGGGAGGCTGCCGCCTGATCGAGCTTGATCATGGCCTGGTCCGGCTTGCCCTGTTTCTGCAGGATGGTGGCCAGCTCGATTCGGCTCCAGGCCAGGACCCCTTCCTGGTTTGACCCCAGATAGTAACGCTCCGCTTCGGCCATCAGGGGCAGCGCCTTGTCGTACTCTTCGGTGTCGATGTAGAGGAGCCCCTGCTGGCTGTGAATGTCCACCAGGTGCTCCTCGTCCCCGAGCTGCCGGTAGTCGTGTTCCAGCTCGTTGAAGTAGCTCTCGGCCCGCTCATAGAGCCCCATCCTGCGATAGGCATTGGCAATATTGGCGAGCCCCTCGCGCCCCTTGGCCTCCAGCCCGAGCGCCTCGTAGCGCTGGTGGGCATCGATGAGATCCATCAGCCCCTCCGCCAGCTCCCCCTGGTAGGAGTACATCTCCCCCCGCAGGCTCAGGATGTCGGCACGCTGGCGCTCATCCCCGAGCCGGCGAGCCAGGGTCAGGGCGGCGTCGTAATCCTCCCCGGCCCCGGCCATGTTGCCGAGCAGTTGCCGGTGATACCCGCGGCAGGCGAGCAACCCCACCTCGGTGACCCTGTCCTTGCGGGCTCGGGCCTGCGCCAGCCCCTGCTCGGCAAACGCCACCGCGCGGCGAAACTCCTCGTCCCGTTCACTCGGCTGGGCCCAGCACTGCAGCCGGGCAAGACGGCCCTGCACCTCGGGCGGATAGTGTGCCTGTTCGGCAGTCAGGGCGGCGACGCGCTCGCGAAACACCTGCACCGGCATCGTCGACTCTTCCAGTCGCTGCAACGCCAGTTGCAACTCGTCCCCAGCCAGTGGCGTCGCCTGGGCCAGGGCAACCCCCAGCAACAGACCACCTCCCATCAGGATCTTCATGCGGACATTTTCTCCTCTTCACTGGCCGGACGCCGCGCTCACCGCTGTCATCATATCCCCACAGACTCTGGGCGCACAGCCGCCAGAGGGTGAGAAAACTCCTCATGTTGGACGAGAGCCTCCCCTATCCCCTTCTTTACAGAAGGAGAGAGTGCATCGACTATATATGCTTTCGAACAGGGGAAGGGATGAGGAATGACCTACGAGGAGCTGAGGGAGGCTTACGACAGGTTGTTGCTGGAGAACGAGCGTCTCAAACGCATCGCGGATGACGCGCGGGAGAAGCTGGACGCAGCCATGGACGGCACCGGCCTGTGCATCTGGCAGAACCATGTGCCCACCGGCAAACTCATCATCTTCAACCGGCGCTGGGGCTCCATGCTCGGTTACCAGCCCAAGGAGCTGTCCGCCCACTTCGACGTCTGGCGCGCCCACCTGCACCCGGAGGACAGGGAGCAGGTGCTGCAGGCCTTCTTCGATCATCTGGAGGGCAAGAGCCCGTTTTATCAGGCGATGCACCGCATGATCGCCAAGGATGGCAAGACCACCTGGGTGCTGGACCGGGGCCGGGTGGTGGAGCGGGATGATCAGGGCAACCCCGTCCGGGTGATGGGCACCCACATCGACATCACCCACGAGAAGGAGTACGAGCAGCAGCTCGCCCAGCTTGCCCACCGGGATCCCCTCACCGGCCTGTTCAACCGCACCGCGCTGCACCGCCACTTTCCCGGGGAGTACCAGGCCATCTGTTTCATCGATCTCGATGACTTCAAGCTGGTGAATGACAACCTGGGCCACCGGGCAGGTGACGAACTGCTGGTCTCCCTTGCCCAGCGCCTTCGCCACTGCTGCGCCGAGGAGGTACGGCTGGGGCGCATCGGCGGGGACGAGTTCGTGCTGCTGCTGCCCTGGGCGTGCGACGATCCCCGCACCAGCCACCTCGCCCGCCAGTGCATCGATGCCATCGCCACCCCCTTCGAGCTGCCCAACGGGGACGCCTCGGTGGGGCTGAGCATGGGAATTGCGGCCATCCGGCCCCAGGACGATTTCGGCGCGGCGCTGGCCCGGGCGGATCAGGCCATGTACAGGGTCAAGCGCAGCGGCAAGCGGGGTTTTTATATTGCCCAGCCAAGCGGTCAGCCGCTGCTGGATCAGGAGCAGGTCAACGAACGGGGCCTCTACCACAGGCCCACGCTCTGAGCCTGAGCACCCTCAATGGCGCTGCCAGCGCCGCAGCAGGCGTCCACGCAGGCCGCAATCGAGCAGCCAGCTGTTGTCGAACACCCGCAAAATGGCCGCCTTGGCGTGACGGGACATGGCGACCGCATGGAAGCGTGTCTGCTGCGCCCGTCGCCGGTTCATCCGCTCGAGCAGGGGGTGGGGCAGGTTCTGGGCGATGAAGTCGGAGATCACCAGCACGTCGGCCTTGGCAAAGGCGGGTTGTTCGAGCTGGGTCAGGGCCTGCTCCAGGCAGGGCACCAGATCGGTCCCCCCGTGAAAACTCATGGAGAGAAAGCGCTCCGCCTTCTCAAGCCCGGTGTCGGCGGTGATCTCCAGGGTCGCCACCTCGGTGGAGAAGAGCATCAGATAGCAGCCCCGCTTCTCCTCCATCGCCCCTTTGAGCAGGGCGAGAAACAGCGCCTTGGCACACTCCTCCGGATAGCCCCCCATGGAACCTGACGTATCGACGCAGACGATGAAAGGGCCACGCGGCTGCACCTCCTGCCCTCCCTGCTCGGGGGAGCGCAGCATCAGACGCTGGCGCGGCAGGGTGCCCCGCGACTGGTAGCTCAGCAGGCGCCGCTCCAGATAACGGCGATAGAACTCCAGCTCCAGCTCCGGCAGCGCCAGCATCACCGCCTCGCTCGGCAGGAGGCGCATCAGATCGCTGGCCGGGTGCACCCCCACCAGATCGTCGGGCACATCGTCACTTTGCACCTCCTCCAGCTCGTGCACAGGCACCGGCGGCAGCGTCCTGTCCTCGCTGCGCCGCTCCCGCTCGCTGCGCCCAAGCAGGGCGGCGATCTCCGCGAGCAAAGGCTCCTGCTGCAACATGCCGGCGTACTGCTTCACCAGCGCCAGGCTGCGCTTGTGCCAGCTCCCCTGGGCCAGATCCCAGAGCCCCCCGGCGGAGATCTGGTGCGGATCCAGGGCATCGGCCAGGGTCCGGTTGGCCAGCAGTTGATCCTCTATCTCCTGGCGCTGCTTCTCCCGCTCCGCCTCCGCTATCTGCTGCTGCAACTGCAACAGGCTGCCCACCAGGCTGGCGCGCCACTTCTCGATGAAGAGCTGGCGCAGCCCCTCGGTGGGCTGGGCCACTATCTGGCGCACCAGGCTGCGGGCATCCCCCGCGAAGGGGCTGTGCTGCTCAAGGGCTTCCAGCAAGGCGGGCAGGCGCCCCACCAGCTCCGGCAGGGGCAGTTGCCGGTGGGCCTGATAGAGCAGGTATTCCCGCTCGAGAGCCACCGGCACCGGCTTGTGGCGCATCTCCTCCCCAAGCTGTTCGCTCCAGGTCTGGATGCGCTTTCTGAGCAGCTTCCCCTGCAGGGGCGAGCGCTTGAGGAACTCGGAGATCTTGGGGGTGGAGGCAAGCAGCAGCGCCATCTCCCCCGCCAGCTCCCCCTCCCCCATGAGCAGCCCCAGGTCCATCATGCCGATCTCTAGCATGGGCCACCCCGGGCGTTGAGATGTGATGGAATATCATGCTGACGAAACATGTTTTTCATCCTGTTTATTTCACCAATCCCACGTCAGGCGCGACGTCACCCCTGTGCATCGAGAAGAGGCAGACGATCCCGCCACTGCTGCAGCTCGGCCCCCAGCCGCTCCAGGTCCCGGCTCAGCACGAAGAAGCTGTCCTCCACCTGACGCAGCCAGTTGTCCCCCACGAACAGATGGGGCTGGTGACGGTCGAACAGGTTGCGCTGACCCTTGAGATTTTGCAGCACCCGGTTCACCTGGCCCGTCAGGTCGTCCAGGGCCGACAGCCAGGGGGCCATCACCACCTCGGGGATGGGGGTGCGCTCCACCAGCATCAGTGGCACGGGCTGGCGCTGGATATCCAGCACGTGCAGCCGCAACTGCTCGTCCAGCACCAGCTCGTAGTGCCCCTCCTTGGGGTTGCCGAGGGGCCAGCCCACCAGCGCCTCCCCGGTGGGGTGCCAGTGAGAAAGCAGGGTGCGATCGAAGGTGAGGGTGCCGGTGAGGCGCTCGGGATCGCTGCCATCCAGGGGCGCCGGGGTGAGCAGCTGGAAGTGCACCAGCTTGCCGAACGGCCTGGCGTTGGCCAGCGGCAGTTCGGTGCCGCGGGCGCGGCGGCCGAACCACTGCTTGCGCTTGACCGCCTTGCAGCCGATGCGCAGGGCGACCGCCCCCTGCAACTGCTTGAACTGCTCGCGCAGGGAGAGCAGCTCCCGGGTCAGCGCCAGTTGCTGGTAGCCGTAGAGGCGGGAAAACTCGCCGATCATCTCCAGCAGCGCGGTGCGGGAAGCCTCGTCGTGCCAGAGGCAATCCTTGAACAGCAGCAGATCCAGGGGAGCCACCTCGTCGCGGCCATTGAAGAAGGCGCTCGCCTTGATGAGCCGCACCGCCTTCTTCCAGCGCCGATCCGAGACATAGCAGCCGTGCCCGAGCTGACTGTCGAGCTGCTGGCGTAGCTGGTAGATGAGTTCGAAACAGGCGTCCGGCAGGCGCACCTGCTCGATGGCATCCTGCCAGGCGTCGTACTCTTCCCCCCGAATCTGCACCGAGGGGGTCAGGTTCTGATGGGACTGGCCATCGCTCGCCAGCATGGCCTGGAAGTTGGATTTCTCCTGCACCCTGTCCATCCAGACCCGCACCAGCATGCGGTCGTAGAGCGCCTCCAGCCCGCTGTCCGGGGCCGGCAGCTCGTTCGAGGCGGTGACCAGCAGCCGCATGGGAATGGGGTGCTGGCTGTCGCCGTTGCGAAACTGCCGCTCGTTGATGGCGGTGAGCAGGGTGTTGAGGATGGCGGGGCCCGCCTTCCAGATCTCGTCGAGGAAGACCACCTCGGCCTCCGGCAGGTAGCCGCTGGTCAACCGCAGGTACTTGCCATCCTCCTTGAGCGCCTGGATGGAGAGGGGGCCGAACACCTCCTCCGGCGTACTGAAACGGGTCATCAGGTATTCGAAATGGCGGGCATCCTGAAACGCCAGCTTGAGGCGCCGCGCGATCAGGCTCTTGGCGATGCCCGGGGGGCCCAGCAGAAAGACGCTCTCGCCACTCAGGGCCGCCAGCAGGCCGAGCCGCAGGGCATCCTGGCGCTCATACAGTCCCTCACCAAGGGCGGAAAGGAGCCGTGGCAGACGCTCATGAATGGGGGTGGCACGAACAGTATTCTGGGCTAAAGGCGGCATAGGCACAGTTCCGAAGCTAATAGGTCATCCGTGGTGACGGGGTCCGGCCTCTGGCCCCGCCCCACTCTCATTGTCTGTCATCTCTGCCCCCGGGGAGGCGCTCGTTTGCCATCGCCACAGGGCGAAAAGCGCACGTCCGGGGTGCAGCAAATCCCGCGAGAGTGTACTCTGCGCATCATTATTTACCCCAACGCAGATCAAGAGTGAGCCTTCGCCATGCAAGATCCCCTGCTGGACCCGCTGCGCCAGCGCATCCTGGCCCGCATGGGCATCCCCCTCTGGCAACAAAGAGGCCGACTCCTGGCGGGAGGCACCAGCCCCGACGGCGCCGCGCAGCCGGCAAACACGCCCGCCGACGAGGTGCTGGCCCCGCAGGAGACTGCCCCTCTGCCGACCGGCAAGCTCTGGCTGCTGGCAGAGACGCTGCCCGCGCCCTCCCTGCTCGGGGACATCTGCCGCTGGCTCGGCCTTGGCACCGACGAGGTCTCCCTGCTGTCCGAGATGCCTTCCCTGCCCGCGGGGGCCACTTCGCCCCTGCTCTGGCTGACGGCGCCGGACCCTCGCTGGCCCGATGCCCTGGTCTGCCCGCTCAAGCCCGATGGGGCGCACAAGCGCGCCCTCTGGCAGCAGTGCCGGCAGCGCCACACCCCTTGATGCTCACGACCATGGCACGGCCATGGTGTCCATCGCAAGCCTGAATCCCGTCCGGAGTGACCATGTCTGACCTCTTGCCCCACTTTCGCCCCCTGCTCGAATCGGACTTCGAAGCCATCTACCCCATCGAGCAGGCCGCCCACCAGGAGCCCTGGAGCCAGGCCAACCTGCTCTCCTGCTTCGGGCCGCGCTATCTCAACGGCCTGATGCTGGTGGACGGACGACCGGCCGGTTTCTACATCTCGGATCTGGTGGCGGGAGACAGCTCCCTGATGAATCTCTGCGTGCACCCCGATTTTCAGGGCAAGGGGCTGGGGCGGGCGCTGCTCAGGGAGTACCTGGTCCGCAGCAAGGCCGGCAAGGCCGAGGCCTGGTTCCTGGAGGTCAGGGCCGGCAACCGCACCGCCATCAACCTCTACGAGAGCGAGGGGTTTGCCGAATATTGCCGCCGCGCCGACTACTACGGCACCGGGCAGGAGAGGGAGGATGCCGTGCTGATGTCCCGTCTGTTCGACTTCGGCTGACAACCCGCTGCAGACCGCCGTCAGCGGGCAACACCCCCTCTGACCTCCCAGACTCCCCCGCTTCGCTTCCCCCTCAGGGCAGGGGCGCGTTGTCGATGGAGGGGTCTTCCAGGCTCAGGGTCACCCTCAGCACGGCCTCGAAGGCGGCTCCCGAGAGGGGCATGAAGAAGCCACGACCATAGGTAACGCCGGGCATCCAGATCTGTTCGATATCCACCGCGATCTTGATGGGGCGAAGCGGCTCACCCGGTCGCTGGACATAGATGCCAGGGGCCGTCGCAACCTGGGGGAAGCGGCGCAGAATGTGCTCGCTGCCATCCCCCGCATCCGGGTTGAGTCGCACCTTCACCAGCCCCGCCAAGGCGGATTGCATCTCGGGGGCACGCCACAGCCTGGTATTCAGCGCCTTGCAGCGTCGGCACTTGGCGCGCTCGATCACGTAGAGCAAGGGGTATCCTTCCCTCAGCGCCAGCCGCTGCGCCTGCTCATAGCCCTCGGCGCCGCTCAGCCAGGGATTCTCCTGCTCCCCCGCGCCCCCCAGCAGATACCAGAGGGCGCCTGCCCCCGCCAACAGCAGCAACACGCCGGTGAACAGGCTCTTGATCCCGATATTCATGGTGCAACTCCCTGAATGAATCCGATCCCTGCCTCCTATCATGCCTCACTCTCATCTGGTTGACGACTTTGTGATCCAGGACAAATGGCGCACACTTGTAAGCTGTAATGTTAGAGTTTAAACTCCAGCCCCGATTTTGGTGCCCCTGCGGGCGCACAACTGTTACTTGAGGATGCGTGAGATGTCGCAGTTTCATCTGGTTAGAGTGATGCGTGAGCGTATTGCCCGCCTTGGCAACAAGGCCGCCCTGCGCGTCCAGCAGGATGGCCAGTGGCGCGCCATCGGCTGGCGAACCCTGGGTCAGGCCATGGATTATTGCGCTCAGGGACTGATCCGGGCGGGCCACCAGTCCGGCGAGATGGTCGGCATCTATGCCCGCAACATGCCCGAGTGGACCCAGGCCGACCTCGGCATCCTGGCCGCCCGCGGCGTCAGCGTGCCCATCTACCCCACCAGCACCCTCGATCAGCTGCGCTACATCGTCAAGAATGCCGGCATCAGGATGCTGTTCGTGGGGGAGCAGCCCCAGTTCGATCAGGCGCTGCACCTCATCGACAGCGGCGAGATAAGGCACATCGTCGCCCTGGACGGCACCGTCGATCTGCGCGGCTGCGCCTCGGCCAGCCACTTCCAGACCTTCCTCGTCTCCGGCAACCACCAACCCAGCGAGCAGGTGCTGCGCGAGCGCGAGCGCCACTACCGCATGGACGACCTGCTGACCCTCATCTACACCTCGGGCACCACGGGCGAACCCAAGGGGGTCATGCTCGATTTCGCCAACATGGCCGCCTGCTTCGAGATGCATGACGCTCGCCTCGACCTCAGCGAGCAGGATGTCTCCCTCTGCATGCTGCCGCTGAGCCATGTGTTCGAGCGCGCCTGGAGCTACTACGTGCTCTATTGCGGCGCCGAGAACGTCTACATTCGCGACCCGCAGAAGGTGATGGATGTCATCGGCGAGGTGAAGCCCACCGTGATGTGCGCCGTGCCTCGCCTCTACGAGAAGGCCTACGCCATGATCCAGGCCAAGGTCGCCCAGGCGCCGCGCCTGCGCCGCGCCCTGTTCGGCTGGGCCACCCGGGTGGGCAAACAGATGGTCGCCACCCGTCAGGCGGGCAAGTCCGCCTCTCCCCTGCTCTATGGCCAGCTCTGGCTTGCCGAGCGCCTGGTGTTTCGCAAACTGCGCGCCCGTTTCGGCGGTCGCACCCGCTTCCTGCCGGTGGCGGGCGCCCGTCTCGCGGACGAGGTGAATCTCTTCTTCCAGGCCATGGGGCTCAACCTCAAGTACGGCTACGGCATGACCGAAACCACCGCCACCGTCTGCTGCTATGAAGACACCCAGTTCAGGCTGGGCTCCATCGGCACGGCGCTAAACGGCATCGAGGTGAAACTCGGCGAGAACAATGAACTGCTGGTGCGCGCCCCCACCGTGATGCGTGGCTACTACAACAAACCAGAGGCCACCGCCGAGGTGATGACCGAGGATGGCTTCCTGCGCACCGGCGATGCAGGCGAGCTGGATGACGAGGGCAACATCTACTTCACCGAGCGCTTGAAGGAGCTGATGAAGACCTCCAACGGCAAGTACGTGGCGCCGCAACTGGTCGAGGGGACCCTCGGCAAGGATCGCTTCATCGAGCAGATTGCCATCGTCGCCGATGCCCGCCACTTCGTGTCGGCGCTCATCGTGCCCTGCTTCGAGTCCCTGGAGGAGTATGCCCGCTCCATCAACCTGCAGTACCAGTGCAAGACCGAGCTGCTGCGCCACTCCCGGGTGATGGAGTTCTTCGAGGCCCGCATTCAGGATCTGCAAAAGGAGCTGGCCAAGTTCGAGCAGGTGAAGAAGTTCACCCTGCTGCCGAGCGCCTTCTCCATGGAGCTCGGGGAGATTACCCCCACCATGAAGCTGCGCCGCAAGATCATCGAGGCCAAGTACCAGCGCGAGATAGAAGCCATGTACAGCCACGTCTGATCGACGGGCCTGATATGAAAAAGCCGCTCATGGAGCGGCTTTTTGCTGGGCGTCTCTCCCTTATGGCAGCTTGACCAGGGGTTGCTCGCGCAGCTCGGTGGCCCGACCGCCCTGGATCTTCTCCACCCGGGCCAGGGCCTGCTTCACCTCGTCGGCATTTTGCAGCAGGCGATAGGTCAGATCGAAGGTCTTGGTCTCCCCCGGCTGGATCTTGGGGACCAGCCCGAGCGGGCGCTGGTACTTGGTGCTGTAGGCATAGCTGGTACCGGGTTCGATGCCGGTCACATAGCCCTGGGCCCGGGTGTCGGTGTTCTTCCACAGGGTCAGCACCGGCAGCTGTCGGGTGTTGTAGCCTACCGCCACTCCGGCGTTGCCGGCCCGGTTGTTCAGCACTGCCAGGGTATTGCCGTCGGCGTCGCTGTAGGGCACCAGGTTGAACACCATCTCGTCGAAGCCCTTGGTGGGCCCCAGATAGGTTTGCCAACCCTTGAGTCCGGCCTTGGCGTAGTCATTGAACGGGGAGATCTGCTTCACCGGCGTGCTCACCCTGGCTCCCTCCTCCAGAATGGGAGCCCCGAAGTTGCCGTGATAGATGATCTGGTACTCGTTCTCGTAGTCCGCGTGGTTGGTCAGCTTGTCCTGCAGGGCAAACTCCGCCTGACCGGGCACCACGCTCAGCTGGGTCCAGGTGACCAGTTCACTCATCTTGAAGGTGCGCTCGTCCACCCGGCCCAGCACGTGGATGGCATAGGGCGGCTCGTCGTCCACGGTCACGCTGACCACGGAGGCGGGAATGTTCTGCACCCGGCCATGGAGGCTCTTGAGGCGGCCGTCGTCATCCACTCCGGGATGACCCGTCCACTCGTAGCCGCAGCGCACCAGCATCTCGTTGAAGCCGTCGAGCCAGCCGAGGCCGCCACGGCTCTCGAGATCGATGAAGGCGGGGTTGACCACCTCCTTGACCGGTGAATCCCAGCCGAGGCGCAGATCCGCCGCCTTGACCTCCTTGATCCCCATGCCGCGGGTCGGCACCAAGGTGATCTTCATGACGCCGTTGTCGACGATGAGCAGATCCACCCCTTCCTGGCGGCCGCCGTGCAGGCGTTTCTTCTCGATGGTGAAGGGAACCGGGCTCTTGATGCCGAGCTTCTCGCTGGTGATCTTCCAGTCCCCCACATCCAGCCCTTGCTGGGAGTCGGTCAGCAGAAATTCGGCGGCGTGACCCGCGGTGGCGCCCAGGGCGAGCAGCACGGCAATGGAGAGTTTCTTCAACATGGATTTATCCTCGTGTCTCTTGTTTTTGTGAAAGCTGAATCGTTTCAGTGATCGAAAACTAGGCGTCTGACGCCCCGGACTCAAGAGACAAAAAGAGGAAATGTGAGCCGATTGACAATAAAAACGGCTTCAGCCCTGCTGAAATGAAGGCTGACTCACAGTTATGAAAGGAGGAAAAAACAGGCGGGGCGCCGAGAGGGTCACCCCGCCCGCATCACATCAGGCAAGGGCCAGCGTCACCGCGGCTTCGGCGTGGATGGCGGTGGTGTCATAGAGAGGCACGGCGGCCTGGCACGCCCCCACCAGCAGGGCGATCTCGGTGCAACCCAGGATCACCGCCTGGGCACCGGCCTGTGCCAGATCGGCGATGATGGCCAGATACTCGGCCTGAGACGACTCGCGAATGTCGCCGAGGCAGAGTTCGTCATAGATGATGCGGTGCACCTGCTCCCGTGCAGCGTCATCAGGCACCAGCACCTCCAGCCCGAAGCGCTCCTGGAGCCGCCCCTTGTAGAAATCCTGCTCCATGGTGAAGCGGGTACCGAGCAAGCCTACCCGGGTCACCCCGTCGGCCTGGAGGCGATGGGCCGTGGCATCGGCGATGTGGAGCAGGGGAATGTCGATGGCGGCCTCGATCTCCGGCGCCACCTTGTGCATGGTGTTGGTCCCGATCAGCAGGAAATCGGCGCCACCGGCCTGAATGGCCCTGGCCTCGGCCGCCAGCAGACGGGCGGTGGCGGGCCAGTCACCGGCGTGCTGCAACCGCTCTATCCCGGCAAAATCCACGCTGCTCAGCAGCACCCGCGCCGAGTGCAGACCGCCGAGCCGCTCGCGTACTCCCCGGTTGAGGGCCTGGTAATAGCTGACGGTGGACTCCCAGCTCATGCCACCCAGCAGACCGATACATTTCATGGGATCTCCTTATGTCACCCGATGGTGCAAACCAATGCTGCAATCCCTCAGGGGGCGCGTTTGATCGCACCGCCCCGGCAATAAAAAAGGCCCCGAAGGGCCAACAAGACAGCCGGTAAAGGCTCAGGCCGAGGCCTAAACCCAGATCATCAGCACGCAGGCCGCCGTGGCGAGCCCCATGCCCAGATTGAAACGACGCCAGCCGGTGGCGGTGCGGATGAGGCGGCGCACCTGGGCACCGAACAGCACCCAGAAGGCACCGGTATAGAGGCCGGTCACGAAGAAAATGCCGAGCACCCAGCCCGCGGACGGCCAGTAAGCCTCCCCCGCCAGGGTGAAGCCGCTGATGGCGGAGAGCGCCATCATCCAGGCCTTGGGATTGAGCAGTTGCAGCATGGCCCCCTGATGGGCCGGGATGAGCGGCCGGTTCCCCTCCGCCGGGCCACTGGCGTTGGCCACCTTCCAGGCCAGCCAGAGCAGGTAGGCCGACCCCACCAGCTTGAGGCCGTCGTGCAGCAGGGGCAGACGCTCGAACACCACCCCAAGCCCCAGGGCCGTGGCCAGGATCATCAGGTTGATGCCCCCCACCACCCCCACCAGCAGAGGCACGGAGCGGCGAAACCCCTGGGCGGCCCCGGCACTGGTGAGCAGCATGTTGTTGGGGCCCGGCGTGCCACAGGTGATAAGGGCAAAGCCCGCCAGGGGGAGCAACCAGTTCAGATCCATCTCAACCTCGTTCAGATACGGCAAGCCTCCTAATATGCAGAGCCGACGCCCTGACGACAAGGTCAGCAATGCATTTTCTTTGCATGAATAATCAAGGCGCTGTTAATACCAGAGCATCACCACGCACAGGGCGGTCAAGGCACCCAGGCTGCCGTTGAGACGACGCCACCCCTTGTCCGAGTTGATCCAGCGGCTGAGTTGATGGCCAAACATCACCCAGGCGAAGCAGACCGGGAACCCCGCCATGGGGAAGACACTCATGATGCCCCACATGCTCGGCCAGTAGTCGCTCCCCGGCAGGCTGAACAGACTGATGGCCGAGATCCCCATCATCCACGCCTTGGGATTGAGGAACTGGAAGCCCAGCCCTTCAAGCAGGGTCAAGGGGCGGGCACGGCTGGCGGGATCTCCGGGGGCGCCTGCCACCGCGATACGCCACGCCAGCCACAGCAGGTAGAGGCTGCCCAGCACCTGCAGGCTCAGCTTGAGCAGGGGCCAGCGCTCGAACAGCGGATAAAAGCCGAGCGCCAGCACCAGTTGCAACACAGGCTGGCCCACCGCCACCCCGATGAGATGGGGCAGGGTGCGCCGCACGCCGAAGTTGGCGCCGGACGCCGTCAACATCAGGTTGTTCGGCCCGGGCGTGCCACAGGTGAGCAGGGCGAAGCCAAACAGGGTGGCATACCATTCGATGGTCATGGGAGACTCCTTTCTCGTCACATTGTACCGATACAATGTGTGCTTGTTGGTTGTGTAAAGACTGATAATCACGCTATATTGCGGACAATCTTGGATCAATGGATTTATTGTCACCATGACAATCTGGACGCCCGACCTCACCCCCTTCGAGGGGCCCCTCTACCTCAAACTGGTCAAGGCCATCGAGCAGGCCATCGCCACCGGCATCCTCTCACCCGAGACCCGGCTGCCGACCCACAGGGCCCTGGCAGACAAGCTGGGGGTCACCGTGGGCACCGTCACCCGCGCCTACACCGAGGCGGAGCGACGGGGCCTGCTGGCGGCCCGGGTCGGGCACGGCACCTGGGTCAGGGGAGCGGCGGATCCTGCCAACGAATGGGTGATCCGCAATGAAGACAGCCAGCGCATCGAGCTGTGGCAGAACCTCCCGGTCCAGCTGGACAGGGGCGCCATCATCAGGCCCCTGCTCACCGATCTGGCGCAGGGGGATCTCAACGGCCTGCTCGGCTATGACAAGGAGGCGGGACGCCCCGCACAGCGCCAGCTGTTTGTCGACTGGCTCGCCGAGCAGGGCATCACGGCGAGCGAAGATCGCCTGCTGTTCAGCCATGGTGCCCAGCACGGCATCATGCTGGCCCTGCTGGCCACCGGCTGCGTGGGAGAGACCCTGTTTTGCGAGGGACTGAGCTACCCCGGCATGCTGGGCAATGCACGCCAGCTCAAGAATCAGGTGGTGGGACTGGCGATGGATGAGGAGGGACTGCTGCCAGAGGCGCTGGATGCCGCGTGCCGTACCCGCCGGGCCAAGCTGCTCTACCTCACCCCCACCCTGCAAAACCCCACCACGGCCATCATGAGCCTGGCGCGACGCGACGCCATCGTCGCCATCGCCCGTCGCCACGATCTGCTGATCGTCGAGGATGACGTCAACGGCCTGCTGCCCGAAAGTGCGCTCCCTCCCCTGGTCAACCTGGCACCGGAGCGGGTCATCTACCTCGGCAGTCTCGCCAAGATCGCCTGCGGCGGCCTGCGGGTCGGCTTCGTGTTGTCCCCTCCCGCCCTTCGCAACGGCTTCGCCCAGGCGATGCGGCTGTCGAGCTGGATGGTGAGTCCGCTGCTCATCGAGCTGGCCTGCAAGCTGGTGAGCCAGCGCCAGATCATGCCGCTCATCGAACACCAGCGAAAAATCCTGGCGCGCCGGGGTGAGCTCCTGCGCCACCTGTTGCCGGGAGCGCGCTGGCAGGCGGGGTCCATGCACGCCTGGCTGCCGCTGCCCGAGCCCTGGCGCAGCCAGGAGTTTGCGGAGGCCGCCAACGCCCTTGACGTGGGGGTCGCCAGCGGAGAACACTTCGCCGCCGGCCAGTTTGCCGCCCCGCAGGGAGTACGCCTCAGCCTGAGCCAGCCCGCCACCGACGCCCGCGTCGCCGAGGGGCTGGAGCGCCTCGCCGGGCTGCTGAGGGGCACGCCGCCCACCAATCCCCTGCTATAGTCATTGACCCTGGCACCCGAGGAGCCTTCATGTCTGCCGTCCGTCCCGCCCTGCTGATCGCGACCCTGCTGCTGGGAGGCTGCGCCTCCCCGGCCCATCAACAGCTTGGCGCCGCCCTGAGCGGACTGGAGGGGGAGCTGACGCGGCTGGAGGAGGAGTTGGCAGCCATGAACGGCCTTCACTATCAAAAAGCCATCGACGCCCCGGTGGCGCTGCGCCGCTATCTCAAGGCCCCCGCACCGACGGCAGAGGGGCTGGTGCCCGTGCAGAGCCGACTGCAAGATGGCCCTCTGCTGCGCTACGACTACCGGCTGCCCGCCGGAATGACGCAGCTGCCCACCGACAACCCCTGCCTGCGCTACGAGTTCGAGCTGCGCCGCCTCGGGCGCTTGGGCCAGCTCGAGCTCGCCTGGCAGGGAGAGTCGGGAGCCGGGGAGCTGCGTGTCCCCCAGCGGGACTGCCCCTTCTCGGCCAGGGGGCCCGGCCTTCAGTGATGCTTTCTTTGCCCTGCCCAAGGCTGGCACTGAGCCATTCCTGACCCAGGTGGGGTATTGACCCCCTCTGGCTCTCGCGGGAGAGTGGAGGCTAACTTTGAATCCAACCTCTCCACCCCCGACCGGCGAAGGAGCGTCAAAGATGCAGATCCTCCTCATCGAAGACGATGCCATGATGGGCTCGACCCTCACCCAGGGACTGAGTGATCTGGGGCTGCCCCCCACCGAGCTGTTCCACTGCAAAGAGATTGCAAGCCTGCCCGCCCTGCTGTGCCAGCACGCCTTTGATGCCATTCTTTGCCGCCAGTATCACCACCAGGCCCACGAGGGCGTCAGGCTGCTGCATGAAGCACACCACCTGGGCCTGCTCGCGCCCGGCTGCGTGCTCCTGCTGCTGGAGCAGGACGAGGACACCGGCCAGTTCCCCCCCTCCGACCTCTATTTCGCCCTGCGTCTGGCCGTGCCCTTCACCACGGAGCAGCTGGCGCACAGCCTGCAAGCGCTGCTGGCACTGACCACGGTGACCCGCCCCCTGGCCACCCCCATGGCGCTCAGGGAGTGGCGCAGCGCCTGCGCCCAGTGCGAGGATCTGCTTTACCGGCACGCCAGCCACAAGGGGCTGGAAGCACAGATGGACAGGGTAAAGGGCTACATGCTGCTGCAAGCCGGGGAACGGGTGCAGGCCGCCCAGCACTACGCCATCTGCACCACGGAGCACGATGCCTGGTGGCCACGCCAGGGACTGAACCAGGCCCTGCTCGGGCTGAACCGGGTGGAGAGTGCCCACAAGGATCTGGCCCGCAACCGGGAGCGACTGCCCCCTGTCATCCATCAGGCGCTGGTTCTCGCCTGCCAACTGCACGAGGCGCAGTGGGCTCCTGCCTGGGAAACCTTGTCAGGCTTGCTCCAACGCTGCCCCTGGCAGCCGCAGTGGCGCCAGGTGGCCATTTTGCTGGCCCTGCTGCGAAGGGATGAAGGTCAGGTGCTGGCGCAGGCCAGCGATTTCATCCTGCGCTACTTCCCCAAACAGACGTTTCGCCACTCCGTCGAACGCTGCCTGCTGGATGCGACCCTGGCGGTGCTCTGGCATCCACCGGGAGAGGCCAGAGTTCATGGGCTGCAGCAGGCCCTGGAGGAGCTCGGCCAGCAGGCCGTGACCCTGCGGGCCCACGAGGAGGGGCTGCTGCGCGCCCTGATGCTGGGTCTGGATTATCGATTCGATGACGCCTTGATGCTGCTGGCCAAGCACCCGCCGGAGGCGGCGCGGGACAATCACCTCAACCAGTTGCTCGGGGTGGCCGTCAGCCAGTTCTGCGGGCTTCCCCACCATGCCCAGCGTTATCTGGCCCAGCTCGGCCAATATCAGGGGCCGGTGGCACAGACCCCGCTGTTGCAGGGGCTCATTTTGCAGGTGGTCGACGATCTGGCGCGGCAACTGGCGCAGCGGGAGCAGCTGCTGACCCAGCTGCGCGAGGAGCGGCAACGGGCCATGACCACGGGTCAGCTCCAGCTCGCCGTGCAGAGTGCTCTGACCCTGCAGGAGCGATTCCCGGCCCAGGCGGGGGATGCCTGGCAACTGCTGGTATTGCTGACCCAGTGCTGGCCCGCCGGCATGGCGGCCCCGGCGGTGGCCCGCCTGGTGGACAGGCTGGAGCAGCGTCTCAACCACAGTGCCGCCTTCCTGGAACACCATGGGAACGCCTATCGGGAGACCCTGCAACAGGTGAGATCCCACCTGGCCCCCAAACTGCCGCCCCTCGGTCCCCATCAGGGCCTATAGCCATCCAGGGCGGTGCATGCCGCCCTGGATGGTGCGTTACAACAAGCCTCGCACCAAGATCCCCGCGATCAGCAGGGGGGCGACCAGCCGCCAGCACCAGAGCAGCGCACTACGCATCAGCGGCGAGAGATCCGCAGGCACAATACTGTCCCCCAGCTTCCAGCCAAGCAGCAGGGTCAGCACCAGACCGAACAGGGGCATCATCAGGTTGGAGGTGAGGTAATCCAGCAGATCGAACAGGGTCTTGCCAAACAGGGTGTAGTCAGCCCAGGGCCCGAATGACAGACTGACCGGAATGCCGCAGGCCATGATGAGCAGGGTCAGGACCCGGCAGGCATTGCGGCGCGACCAGCCCCACTCCTCGGTGGTGAAGCGCACCAGGTGCTCCAGCATGGAGATGGAGGAGGAGAGCGCCGCCACCAGCAGCAGCAGGAAGAAGATCACCGCCAGCCCCTGACCGAACGGCAGGTGGTTGAACACCGCCGGCATGGTCATGAAGGTGAGGCCGGGGCCGGCGGCAGGATCGATGCCGGTGGAGGCCAGCACCGGGAAGATCATCAGCCCCGCCAGCACCGAGATGCAGCTCGCCAGGGTGACCACCCAGACCCCGGAGCGCAGCGCCCCGTCACTGCTCGGCAGGTAGGCGCCATAGGTGGTGTGTACCCCGAGGCCAATGGAGAGGGAGAAGAACGCCAGCCCCAGGGCGTCGAGCACCCCCTGCCCCGTCAGGTGGGAGAAGTCGGGCATCAGGAACTGGCGTACCCCGGCCATGGCCCCCGGCATGGAGAGCCCGGTCACCACCAGGAGCAGCATCATCACGAACAGGGCCGGCATCATCCAGCGCAGCGCCCGCTCCACCCCCTGTTGCAGCCCTCCCTGCACGAACCACCAGGTGAGCCCGGCGAAGACGAGATGGGTGAGGGCCGGCCAGAGGGGATCGCTCACATAACCGGTAAAGAGTGCGGTGAGGGTGCTCGCCTCACTCAGGTTGAGCTCGCCGCCCACGGCCAGGGCCGCATAGCCCACGGTCCAGCCCCCCACCACGCTGTAGAAGCTGTAGATGAAGAAGCCACACAGAATCCCCATGTAACCCATCCAGCGCCAGTTCGGCCCCACCAACTTGTGGAAGGCGCCGAGCACGCCGCGCTGACTGCGGCTGCCGAGCAGGGTCTCCCCCACCAGCACCGCGACCCCCAGGGTGAAGCTGAAGAGCAGGAACACCAGCAGGAAGGCACCGCCCCCGTTGGTGGCTGTCACATAGGGAAACTTCCAGATGGCGCCAAGGCCGATCGCCGAGCCGGTGGCCGCCAGCACATGACCAATACGGGAAGACCACTGAACCTGGCTCATACAACCTCCGGGCAAGACAACATCAGTTCGATACTCCATGGCTAGACGCGGTGTGCGCCGCAACAAAAAAGGCCGCCTGAGGGCGACCTTTGCAATGAACAGTCAGACAAACGACACCTGCAAGGTCACCTCTCCAGGAAGGGGCTAAATCGGCCACAGAGAGCGATAAGGGGTGACATGGGAGGGCGACGCCTGCACGGTAAAAAGGAGCCACAGCCTAAACCATGGCAAGAGAAGTTGACAGAAAATAGTCTAAAACAGAACCAAAAACAGATTTAATCAAAACAAAATATAGAAATTACAGACCGTTACTCTGTTTATTTTTAATTGACAGATTTTTATAAAGAGTCAATCCTGCCACCCCACTCCCCGGCCAGCCCGGCCGGGGAGTGGCAGAGATGACCAACCCTCCCTACACCAGGCCGCGCACCAGAATGCCGCCAATGAGCAGGGGAGCCAGCCAGCGCCAGCAGCCCATCAGCAGGGCCCGCCAGTGGGGAGCCAGCCCTTCGGGCAGCGCCTGGCGACCGAGCCGCCAGCCCAGCAGCAGTGTCAGGGCCAGCCCGAACAGGGGCATCATCAGGTTGGAGGTGATGAAGTCCAGCAACTCGAAGATGTTCTTGCCAAACAGGGTCAGGGTGGCCCAGGGGCCGAACGACAGGCTCACCGGGATGCCACCCGCCATCACCAGGGCAATGACCAGGTTGCACGCCGCGCGGCGGGACCAGCCCAGGCTCTCGCACAGGAAGCACTGCAAGTGCTCCAGCAGAGAGATGGAGGAGGAGAGCGCCGCCACCACCAGCAGAGAGAAGAACACCACCGCCAGCCCCTGGCCGAAGGGCAGTTGCTGGAACACCGCCGGCATGGTCATGAAGGTGAGGCCCGGGCCCGAGGCCGGGTCAATACCGGTCGCCGCCAGTACCGGGAAGATCATCAGGCCCGCCAGCACGGCGATGACGCTCGCCAGCAGCACTACCCAGAGGCTGGAGCGACCGACCCCTTCGCTGGAAGGCAGGTAGGCGCCATAGGTGGTGTGGATGCCAAGGCCGATGGAGAGGGAGAAAAAGGCCAGCCCCATGGCGTCCAGCACACCCGACATGCCGAGCTTGCTGAAATCGGGCATCAGGAAGTGGCGCACCCCGGCCATGGCGCCCGGCAGGGTGAGGCCGAAGGCCACCAGCAGCAGGATCATGATGAAGAGGGCCGGCATCATCCAGCGCAGGGTGCGCTCCACCCCTTGTTGCACGCCGCCCCGCACGAACCACCAGGTCAAGCCGGCAAACAGCAGGTGGGTCAGCACCGGCCAGAGCGGATCACCGACGTAGTCGTTGAAACGGGCGGTCAGTGCCGCGCCGTCCCCCTGTTGCAGCTCCCCCGCCAGGGCCATGCCCGTGTACCCCAGGGTCCAGCCGCCCACCACGCTGTAGAAACAGAAGATGAGCAGGCTGCACAGCAAACCCATGGCACCGACCCAGCGCCAGCGCCTGCCCATCAGTTCACCAAAGGCGCCCACCACCCCGCGCCGGGTCAGGCTGCCGATCAGGGTCTCCCCCATCAGCACCGCCACCCCCAGGGTGAAGCTGAACAACAGAAAGACCAGCAGGAAGGCGCCGCCACCGTTGGCGGCGGTGACATAGGGGAACTTCCAGATGGCGCCGAGACCGACCGCGGAACCTGCGGCGGCCAGGATGTAACCGAGCCGGGATGACCATTGGGACTGCTTCATAAGAACTCCACGGGAAGGGCCTGCCAGCGAGGCCCGAAATGGCGCTCAGAGTACGCCCGCGGGCGCGCAATCACTCGGCGTATATCCGATATAAAACTCAGTTTTTAGCATCATTAACCAATAAAATTCGGATAACCCACCAATCGTGCCACAAAATAAAAACCGGAGCGGGGATGCTCCGGTTTGTTGTCTGCCCGGGTCTGGCGGGATTAGATGACCCCCAGTTCCCGCAACCGCTCCATCAGATAGCTGTGGGCGGTGTGGCGCTCCGAGAGCACCACATCCGGACGGGGGTGCAGGAAGAGCGGCAAGGAGATGCGGGACTTGGCGGCACTGCCCCCGGTCGGGTTGATGACCCTGTGGGTGGTAGAGGGGTAGTAGCCGCGGGAGGCCTCCTGCAGCATGTCACCGATGTTGATGATGAGGGTGCCGAAATCGCAGGGCACATCCATCCACTCCCCGTCTGAACCTTTCACCTGCAGGCCCGGCTCGTTGGAGGCGGGCAGAATGGTCAGCAGGTTGATGTCTTCATGGGCGGCGGCGCGGATGGCACCCGGCTCCTCGGTGCCGTCGAAGGGCGGGTAGTGCAGCACCCGCAGCAAGGTCTTGTGGCTCTCTTCGATCATGGAGGAGAGCGGGCAGCTGTAATGGGCGGCGATGTCCCCCGGGGTGTGTTGCTCCACCCAGCCCAGCAGCTCGGCGGCCAGATCGTTGGCGAGGCGGTAGTACTCCATCGCCTGCTCTTTCAGCTCTGCCGGCATCTGGCCCCAGGGATAGATGTGGAAGTACTCCTTGATGTCCTTCTGGCTGTGGCCCTTGGCCACCTCGGACACCGAGGGCGGGAAGTAGCCGTCCTGGGTCTCGCGATTGAACAGGAAATCCTGCTTCTGTTCGCTCATGAAGAAGCGATACCAGTTGTCATAGATGGACTGCACCAGCTCCTTCGGGATGGGGTGGTGAGTCAGCACTCCGAAGCCGGTGGTGCGCAGGGATTCGGTGAAGCGCTCGGCCGCATCGGGGGAGCGATAATCGACGGTCAGGACTTTCATTGTTTTTATGTTACATGCCAGTTAAAAGTAGGCGCAGTTTACCCTGCCTCCCCCGGCAAGAAAAGGCTGCCAGAAGCCCGTCTACAATGGCTTGAAAATACTGATAAAAACATCATGATACGGCCCCCTCGCCCGGTGCTTGTCCCGGACGGGCCTCCTCTTCTAGAATGCCCCACCCCTTTGCTGTCGGAGCCCCCTCATGTCCCCCAAGATCCTGTTGTTGACCCTTCCCTTCCTGATCGCCGGGTGCAGTTCCCTCTCGGAGGAGGAGTGCCGTGCCATGAGCTGGTACAACCAGGGCTATCAGGACGGGGAGCAGGGCAAGACCCGGAGCGCCACCCGCGACTATCAGAAGACCTGCGGAGAGTACGGCCTCAAGGTGGATGAGGCGGAGTGGCAGCGCGGCTACGCCAAGGGGCTGGAGCTCTATTGCATCCCCGAGCTTGCCTACAGCAAGGGACGGGAGGGGAGCGAATACCTGGGGGTCTGCCCCAACGACACCAGCTTCCTCACCCAGTTCGAGCGCGGCCGCAAGGAGTACCTGCTGGAGCAGCGCCTCGGCGAATTGCAGCAGGAGCTGGAGCGCACCGAGCGGAGCATCCACCAGCTGGATCAGCAGATCCGGGGCGAGAGCGACAGCCGCCAGCGCGACTACTACCGTGCCCAGCGCGAGCGCGCCATCCGTCACTACGAAGGGGTATACCGGGACTACAACCGGCTGCGCTTCCCGGATCGGGTGATCCAGTTCTCCTTCGGGAGCTGACAAAAAGGGGCCGACATGGCCCCTTTCTGTTTATCCCGTAGACTGTTTTTCCCCTCAGGCGGGCAGGACCCAGCGCTGCAACGCCAGGGCGATGCCATCCTCGTTGTGATCCGCGGTGACCCGGTCTGCATGGGCCTGGATCTGGGGCGCCGCATTGCCCATGGCCACCGCCAGCCCCACCTGCTCGAACATGCTGATGTCGTTGTTGTTGTCGCCAAAGGCCACCAGGTTCTCCATGGCGATCCCCTCGCTCGCCGCCCATTGGGCCAGCCGGTTGCCCTTGCTGCAACCGGGCTGCACCAGCTCCACCGCATAGGGGGCCGCCCAGTCACGGGTGAAGGGCAGTCTCTCCACCACCTCCCCGACGAAACGGTGCAACCGGCCGGGGTCCTGGTTGAACAACTCCAGCTTCCAGATGGGGGACTGCAACCAGGACTCGATATCCTCGGCGGGCAGCAGGGAGACCTTGAGGTGATCCGGCTGGGTTGCCGACCAGCGCCGCATCCGGCCCACGTGCTCCTCGCAGCCCAGGTAGCCGATGCCGTCCCCCAGGTGGAACAGCGCCCCCATCTGCTGGGCTTGCACCTCCTCCAGCAGGGCAGTGAGGGGCGCCACGGCCAGGGGATCCCCGGCGAGGATCCTCTCCTGTACCGGATCATAGAGGTAGGCCCCGTTGCTGCAGATGATGGGGGTGTCGAGGGCCAGCTCGTGGTGGAAGGGACGGGCCGTCATGAAGTGGCGACCCGTCACCAGCAGCACCTTGATGCCGTGGGCCCGGGCCTGGGCCAGGGCCGCCCGGGTAGCGGACGAGATCTTGTGATCCCGGTTCAGCAGGGTACCGTCCATGTCCAATGCAATGGCCTGATAACGACTCATATCACCTCCAGGAATGTCGAGACGGGTGCGGCGCCATCCCCTCCCGTTGCCAGTGCCACGACTCATCTCACCGCCGGGAATGCGGACTGGGCATGGCAAGGCCCATGATGGGAGACGCGCTCGCCGGGGGGCGGGAACAGCGGAGCAAAGAGCCATACCGTCCCAGACTCGGCGCCGCGATGCAAGTCCGGCCCGCCATCCCGTCGCCGAACTGTGATCCCCGCGCCCTTCGTCAGCCCGCCTCGGCGCACCCGGCCACGGCGTTTCGCCTGTCCGCCCGTCTGCGCAATCCGTAGAAACCGAGGGCACAGATCACGCCGCAGAGGCCGGCCAGGTAGAAGGGCCACTCGGTCCCCGCCAGCAGCACCAGGCTGCCCAGCACCACCGCCAGGATCTCGCTGCCCACCGCCAGACCGCGGTAGAGCCCCATCGCCTGCCCCTGCTGGCTGGCATGGCTGCGGTTGGAGACCGCCACCGAGGTGGCCAGCTCCCCCAGGCTCATGCCGATGCCCGCCGGGATAAAGGTGAGCGCGAGCCCCCACCACTGGGTCGGCAGGATGAACATCAGCATGCCCGCCGCCATCACCAGGTGGCCGACGATGCCAAGGGAGCTGCCGCGCCAGTGCCGTGCCAGCTGCTCACCGATCCAGGAGCCCAGCATCATGGGCACGCTCACCAGCACGGCGGCCTGGGCCAGTTGCACCGGATCCCATGCCAGCCGCTCCACCAGCCAGACATTGAAGTAGGTGAAGTAGAGCTGCACCGCCCCGTAGCTTGCCAGGGTCAGGGCAAAGTAGGGCAGGAGACGAGGTTGCAACAGCAATTGGCGGGTCGAGAGAGGAACCTCATCCCGGGTCGCCGGCACCGGGGGACGATTGGGCAGCAGCCAGAGCACCAGCAGCAGGTTGATCACCGTCATCCCCACCGCCAGCCAGGCCGCCAGGCTGTAATCTCCCGAGACCACGGCCGCATAGCCTCCGATCATGGGGCCCACCACCCAGCCCAGGTTCATGCCGATGTTGATGCGTGCGAAGTTGCGGGCCTTGGTCCTGGCCGTGCTCATGTCCGCCGCCATCGCCTGCACGATGGCGATGTCGCCGTTGAAGAAGCCCTCCACCACCCGGCTCAGCAGCAAGAGCGGCAGGGAACGCCAGGCGATGCCAAGGGCCATCAGCACATACCCCGCCAGCACCCCCACCAGACAGAGTGTCAGCACCGGCTTGCGCCCATGGCGATCGGAGAGGCGGCCAAGCAAGGGTGCCCCCAGCAGTTGAAACAACGGATAGAGCCCCATGATGACGCCAAGCCACACCTTGCGGCTCCAGTCCGACGCCTGTGGCGTCAGCATGCCCTGGGCCGGATCCAGCAGCAGCGGCGCCAGGACGGGGGAAGGCAGGCTGAATCCCGCCACCGCCAGCGTCACCGTCATCACCAATACCCAGAGGGTCGCCTGTCCCTTGATCCCTTCCATCTTCGCCTCATTAAATAAAGTTATTTGTTTATTTATATTGTGAGGGGTCGTCCATTAAGTAAAGCAGATTGTTGATTTAAATCTCCCTGCTACCCATAATGACCTCATCCAGGCGGTCACCGCACCGATACCCACCACCGGAGCCCCCATGAACGCCAGTACCGACAAGATCCTCTATCTGCTGAAAACCCGCGGCCCCCAGAGCGCCGCCGAACTCGGCGACCAGTTGCAGATGACGTCCATGGGGGCGCGCCAGCACCTGATGGCCCTGGAGTCCGAGGGCTGGGTGGGGTTTAGTGACGAGGCCCGCGGCCGTGGTCGCCCGGTGCGCCTGTGGCACCTCACCGACCAGGCCTGGCAACGCTTCCCCGACACCCATGGCGATCTGACCCTGCAGCTGATCGACGACATCCGGCAGGTGTTTGGCGACGCGGGCATGGAGCAGCTCATCACGCGGCGGGAGCAGCAGATGCAGGCTCGCTATGAATCCAGGCTGACCCAGCCGGCGCTGGCAGACAGGCTGATGACGCTCAAGGCGCTGCGCACCCAGGAGGGGTATATGGCGGACATGTCGCAGGAGGAGGACGGCAGCTGGCTGTGGTGGGAGAGTCACTGCCCCATCTGCAGTGCGGCCAGAGCCTGTCGGGGCTTTTGCCGCAGCGAGCTGGCACTGTTTCGCCGGTTGCTGGCGCCGGCCGAGGTGGAGCGGGAGCAGTATCTGCTGGAGGGGGACAGCCGCTGTCTCTATCGCATCCGGCCGCCCCGCCCCTGAGCGGGCGGAACGCAAAAACAACAAAGCAGGCGCCGGGATGCCTGCTTTGTTGCCTTCGGGGAGGGGGTGCTCTCGTTCCAGCCCGTTGTTTCCCGATAAGGTCGAACGGCTGATGGGGCTCTTGACCCGGTAAGGTCCTTCACCACAGGTGCCTGGTCGGGCGCCTGTCTTGCCACCGGAAGATGTAACCATGGTACTCCCCGCGATGCGGTGAGTGGTTGTGAAGTAGCAGGTATTTTCAGTTGTTTTTGCAATAGTTCACCCTTAATCTAGGAAAAGTGGATTAGTAATTGCGAAGAGGTACGGAGAATGCTGAAACTTGATCGTATAGACAGGCATATTCTGGAGCTGATGCAGGAAAATGGCCGCATCAGCAACCTGGAGCTGGCCGAGCTGGTCGGGCTCTCCCCCTCCCCCTGCTCGCGCCGGGTCAAGGCGCTGGAGGATGCCGGTCTCATCGATACCCATGTCACCCTGCTCAATGCCCGCCAGCTGGGGCTGACCCTCACCGCCTACATTCACATCTCCATGGACAGGCACACTCCGGAGCGGTTCGAGAACTTCGATCGCGCCGTCAAGGATCTGCCCGAAGTGCTGGAGTGCGACCTCATCACCGGCAACGATGCGGATTACCAGCTCAAGGTGGTGGTGCGGGACATGGAGCACTACCAGCACTTCCTGCTGGACAAGCTGACCCACATCTCCGGCGTGACCGGGGTGCGTTCGAGCTTCGTGCTGCGCCGCATCAAGCACAAGACCGCCCTGCCCCTCAACCACCTGGGCTGACCCCCGCATCCGGGGAGCACCAAAAGCAAGAGGAGGCCAGGGCCTCCTCTTCTTGTCTCTGCTATCAAGGGCATTCGCGGTCAACACAGCCCCCGGGCGCCATCGCGCCGCCAGGTGGCGAACGCCTCGTCATGCCTCGACCTGGCTGACATCCTGCACCTGCAGCAACCAGCCACTCTGCTCCTGCAGGGGTTCGCCGCGCAGCCGCAGCCGCTCACCGGTCGACACCCACTGCCCTTTGGGCAGAGAGATTTCCAGGCTCTCGCTGCCGTTGTCGAACACCCAGCGATCGGCGCCCAACGACTCCATCAAGTACCCTTCCATCTCCACTCTGGACTCGGCCTGCCAGGAGGGGGAGGCGGTATCACGGCTCTCGATGAAATCCCCCTGAACACCAAAGCTGGCCAGCCCCCACAGAATGGAGAGCCCGACGATGGATGATTGCATCTCTCTCTCCTGTTGGTTTGCTACCTTGAGGGCCAGTATGGGAAGAGAAAAATGAGTGCACCATGAACAAGGTGCCAAAGTGCTGGCAAGATCGCGAAAAAAACCGGCCCCATGGCCGGTCATGTCATTTTATGTCGTACAGGTCACACTACTTGGCCGCTTCTTCTGCCATCCGTGCAGCCCTTGGTTTATTTGTCCACATGGCCACCCCGCGGTGATCCGCACAGATCCCCTCGTCGGTGACCGCCCTCACCCGGACCCCGTCCTTGCAGATGGCCTGCCAGGCATCGGCATCGTCGATCTGCAACTCGGAACGGGGATAGGAGGTATCGGCGCAGGCGCACAGCAGGATGGCAAACAGAGGCAGCAGGGATTGCATGGGTTTCATCGGGTCACTCCTGACGGGAAAAGGGATCAGCGCCCCAGCTGCGCCGCCACGCGATCGCAAAGCTGCTTGAGCTGGGCCAACTCAGCATCGGCCAGATCCACCTGGTTGCGCAAGCTGTCCGCCAGACAGCACTCCCTGACCTCCTGCTGCAACTGGCGTCCCGCCTCGGTCAGGCTGATGCACTTTTGCCGCTCATCCTCGTGGGAGACGGTGCGGGTCAGCCACCCCTTGCTCTCCAGCCGCTTGACGATGGGGGTCAGGGTGCCCGCATCCAGTCCGGTCTCCTGCCCTATCTCCTTGAGGCTGACCTCGTCCCGGGCCCAGAGCGAGAGCATCACCAGGTACTGGGTATAGGTGAGATCCAGCTTGTCCAGCAGCGGCCGATAGGCACGCATCACCGCATTGGAAGCGCTGTAGAGGGCAAAACAGACCTGCTTTTTCAATTCGCTCATGGAGGACCTCGCTGACGACAAGGGGGCAGTATACCCCATCAACTTCGGGGCTGAATAGTTTGCACACAAAACAGTTGCCAGCCCCCGCGTTCAGGACTACCCTGATTTTAGTTTGCACACAAACAAAAATACCAGGCCGCCGCCCGACGCGCGGCCCCACTGCCGGAGAATGCCCATGAATGCCATCAGCCATCAAATCCAACTGCTGCGTCGCCCCACCGGTCTCCCCACCCTGGAGGACTTCGCCCTCCGGGACGTGCCCCTGCCCGCCCTGCAGGAGGGAGAGGTGCAGGTCGCCAACCAGTGGCTGTCGGTGGACCCCTACATGCGCGGCCGCATGAGCGAGGCAAAAAGCTACGTTCCTCCCTTCCCCCTCAACGGTCCCCTCGACGGCGGCGCCATCGGCACGGTACAGGCATCGCGCCATCCCGACTTCAAGGTGGGGGACAAGGTGAGCAGCATGCTGGGCTGGCGGGATGCCTTCGTGGCAAACGCCGCCCAGCTCACCCGCCTGCCCGACACCACCCTGCCGCCCCAGCGCTTCCTCGGCGCCCTCGGCATGCCGGGCATGACCGCCTGGGCGGGCCTGCACAAGGTGGCACACCTGAAGGCCGGTGAAACCCTGCTGGTCTCGGCAGCCTCCGGGGCGGTCGGCACCATGGCGGTCCAGCTCGCCAAGCAGGCGGGGGCCAGGGTCATCGGCTCCACCGGCTCGGCCGACAAGGTCGCCTACCTCAAGACCCTGGGAGCCGATGCGGTGATCAATTACCGGGAGACCCCGGATCTCGACGCCGAGCTGGCCCGCCTCGCCCCCGAAGGCATCCACGTCTACTTCGAGAACGTGGGGGGCGCCATGCTGGATGCCGCCCTCAACCACCTGGTGGTGCACGGGCGCATCGTGCTGTGCGGCCTCATCGAGCAGTACAACAGCAACGGCCAGGCCAGCGGCCCGCGCAACCTCTCCCAGGTGATCCGCAAGCGCATCCTGATGCAGGGGCTGCTGGTCTCCGATCACTGGCAGCACTACGGGGCGTTCCTGGCCGAGGCCATGCCGGCCTTCGAAGCGGGCACCCTCCAGGCCGAGGAGACCGTCAGCGAGGGGCTGGCCAGCATGCCGCAAGCCTTTATCGGACTGTTCCAGGGCCACAATACCGGCAAGATGCTGGTCAGACTGCCCTGATCCGGGGGCATTTCCCATCTATTTAACAGATAGAATGTCGCCAGACCCATCCATTTAAGCGATGGAAAATCGGCATCCGATCGCCCTTGAACAGGCGGCTTGCGCAACGGGCCCATCCCCCCTAAGGTGGGCCCGTTTTCCCTGGCGCACCCCGCCGTCTCAGCAAGGAGCCTCCCCTATGTCTACCCCCTATCCCCGCGTCGGTGTCGGCGTCATTCTCACCAATGACCAGGGCCAGGTACTGCTTGGCAAGCGCAAGGGCAGCCATGCCCCCTACTGGTCCATCGCAGGCGGTCATCTGGAATTGGGGGAGACCTTCGAGTCGGCAGCCATCCGGGAGGTGGCGGAGGAGACCGGCTTCATCATCCGCCAGCCTCGCGTCATCGCCGTCACCAACAACCTGGAGACCTGGCGCGAGAGCGGCCTGCACTACATCTCGGTCACCCTGCTGGCAGAGGTGGACGGGGAGCCGCAACTGCTGGAGCCGGAAAAATGCGAGGGCTGGATCTGGTGCGACCCGCACAATCTGCCCGAGCCTCACTTCGATGCCAGTCGCCAGTCCATCGCCTGCTGGCTGGCGGGACAATGCTACCTGCCCCAGGCACAACCAGCCCCCTGACCCTCACCGGCAGGCTGCCGCGCGTCACCCCGGTACCTCTCGTCAGCTGGCGGAGGCGACCAGCCACCCCGCCAGCCCCTGTTGATGGCAGGCTGCGCGGGAGGGCGTACCGTCACCAAACTGTCACTTTTTTGTCATATTATCCGGGCCAGGATGATGACGAGGAGGGGAAGATGGGACAGGTATTCATGCAGTTCTTGTGGCTGGGGTGCATCAGTTTTGGCGGGCCGGCCGCCCATATCGGCTATTTTCAGCGCACCTTTGTCCAGCGGCTGGGCTGGCTGAACCAGGCGGAGTTCGCCCAGTTGCTGGCCCTGTGCCAACTGCTGCCGGGTCCGGCCTCCAGCCAGCTCGGCTTTGCCATCGGTCGCCACCGCGCCGGCATCGGCGGCGCCCTGGCCGCCTTCGTCGGCTTTACCCTCCCCTCCTTCCTGCTGTTGCTGGCGGCCGCCGTCGGTCTGGGTCAGCTTGCGGGCAACCTCTGGCTGGACGCCGCCCTGCACGGCCTCAAGCTGCTGGCGCTCGTCGTGGTGGCGGATGCCGTGCTCACCATGAGCCGCCAGTTCTGCAAGACGGCGCTGCAACAGGGGGTCATGGTGGCCACCGCCGCCGCCCTCTGGTGCGCCCCCGGTCTTCTGACCCAGGTCGCCATGCTGCTCGGCGCGGCCCTCCTCTGTGCCCTGCGCGAGCCGCACCCGGGGAGTCAGGGCCCCGCGTCCACTCCGGATCGCCAGCCTCACTGGCCGACCCTGCTGCTGTTCGCCCTGCTGTTCGTCGGCCTGCCACTGGTGGCGAGCGGCCCCGTCAGCCAGTTGCTGGCCGACTTTTACCGGGCAGGCAGCCTGGTGTTTGGCGGTGGTCACGTGGTGCTGCCCCTGTTGCAGGAGAGCCTGGGTCACCACCTGAGCGAGCAGCAGTTCCTGACCGGCTACGGCCTGGCCCAGCTGGTACCCGGCCCCATGTTCACCCTGGCCACCTACCTGGGCGCCGTGCTGCTGCCCTCCACTCCCCTCATCGGGGCGCTGCTGGCGACCCTGGCGCTCTTCCTGCCGGGTTTCTTGCTGCTCTGGGCGCTGGGCCCCTGCTGGCAGCACTGGCTGGCCCGCCCCCGTCTGGCGGGGGCCGTGGCCGGTATCAACGCCGCCGTGGTGGGGCTGCTGCTGGCTGCCCTCTATCAGCCGGTGTGGCAGAGCGCCGTGCTCTCCCCCACCGATCTGGCGCTGGCAGCCGTCGGCTTCTACCTGCTGCGGGTGCCACGGCTCCCCGTTCTGCCCCTCGCCGCCCTGCTGACGGGGGCAGCCCTGCTGCTGGCCTGACGAACCCGCGACAAGTCAGGCAGCGCCCGCCGGGCTGGCGGTCATGGCTCTTATCCCCGAGGGAAACCAAAGAGAGCAAGATCCGTCAGGACAGCTCGGGCCCGTTGGCCGATAGTGGGCAGCACAGAGGAGAGACCATGGATCACAACCAGACAGAGGCCTACCGCCGACGCTTTCAAACGGTGACCGAGCACATCGAGCGCCATCTCGACGACGACCTGTCGCTGGAGCGGCTCAGCGCCGTGGCGCACTTTTCGCCCTTTCACTTTCATCGGCAATTTGCCGCTTACTGCGGCGTGCCGCTGGGACGTTACATCCAGCTGCTGCGGCTGAAGCGGGCCTCTTACCGGTTGGCATTCGCACCTCTGGACAAGGTGACTGATATCGCCCTCGATGCCGGCTTCCAGCATGGCGAATCTTTCAGTCGCGCCTTCAAGCAGACGTTCGGCCTGACGCCCAGCCAGTTCAGGCATCACCCGGACTGGGCCAGCTGGCATCGCTGCCTGCCACGGCCCCCCACAAAGAGGATTGACCCCATGCGAGTCGACATCATCCAGTTCCCGCAGACCGCCGTCGCCGCCCTGACCCATCAGGGCCTGCCCGAGCGCATCAACGACACCGCGGCGCGCTTCATCCAGTGGCGCAAGGCCACGGGCGGCTCCCCGGTCGCCACCAGCCGGACCTATGGCCTGGCGCCGGACGACCCCGCCACGACGGAGGGTGCGGCGTTTCGCTTTACCCTCTGTGGCAGCGTCGAGGCCCCCGTCACCGAGGACAATGAGTGGGGTGTGAAGAATGCCCTCATCCCGGCCGGACGCTGCGCCGTGGTACGCCACCACGGCTCCCACGACCTCCTGGCCGACTGTGCCCGGGCGCTCTACCGCGACTGGCTGCCCGCCAGCGGCGAAGAGCTGCGGGATTTTCCGCTCTTCTTCCACTACCACAACTTTGTACACGAGGTGCCCACCCATGAGCTGGTCACCGACATCTACCTGCCGCTGGCATAGCCCGGCACCTGACAGGGGGAGATAAAAAAGCGGCGCCTCCGAAGGGAGGCGCCGCTGGTCGTGTCGGGGATCAGGCGTCGGGTTCGAAATCCAGGCTCAGGCTGTTGACGCAGTAGCGCTGGCCGGTCTCGGTCGGCCCGTCGGGGAAGACGTGGCCGAGGTGGGAGCCGCACTGGCTGCAGGTGATCTCCACCCGCTTCATGCCGTGGCTGTTGTCCTCGGTGTAGGTCACCGTCCCCTCGATGGCCCGGTCGAACGAGGGCCAGCCGCAGCCCGCGTCGAACTTGGCTCCTGAGTGGAACAGCACCTGCTTGCAGCAGACGCAGTGGTAATCGCCGCTCTTGCGGTTGTGCAGCAGGGCACCGCTGTAGGGACGCTCGGTCCCTTTCTCCCAGCAGACGTGGAACTGCTCTGCACTCAGCTTGTCGCGCCACTGTTCAGGGTTGTTACTGCTCATTCCGGCTCCTCACCACTGATAACGGTGCCCAGCATACCCAGTCAGGGCGCCTGGCTCTACCCCGCCAGCGGGAACTGTGATCCCGTTGGCAACACGGCGACAACATCCGCTGCCACCACCCCTTCGCTCGCCAGCACCGCCGCCGGCAGGGCGACCCGCTCCAGCAGCTTGAGGGAGTGGGCACGCCCCACCGCCACCTGCCGCTTGATGTCGTCCGGCAGGAAGGGCAGGCCGTCGTTGGTGGCGGTGTCGATGGTCTGGATCCACTCCATGCCCTCCCCCGGCGGCGGCAGGCGGAACTGGATGTCATAGTCGCTGGCGTTGAACAGCACGTACCAGCGCTCCCCGGTGCAGCCGATCATGCCGATGTCCATGGCAAACGCCTGCCCCATGGGGGCGTGCCAGTCCTGATCGGTGAGCTGATGGCCGTCCGGGTGATACCAGTTCACCTGGTGACAGCTGGTCGCCTTGCCGTTCCAGCCGTCGTCGCTCAGTTGCAGGTTGGAGAAGACCCCTGACTCCGCCCGCAGCGCCATCATCTGGCGGGTGAAGGCGAGCAGCCGCTCGTCCTCCGGGCGCAGTTGCCAGTTCACCCAGCTTATCTGGTTGTCCTGACAGTAGGCGTTGTTGTTGCCGAGCTGGCTGCGGCCCATCTCGTCCCCGGCGAGGAAGTGGGGCGTTCCCTGTGACAGCAGCAGGGTGGCGATGAGGTTGCGCTTCTGCTGCTGGCGCAGGTTGTTGATGCGCGGGTCCAGGGTCGGCCCCTCCACCCCGTGGTTGCTGGAGAGGTTGTTGCCGTGGCCGTCCCGGTTGTCCTCGCCGTTGGCCTGGTTGTGGCGCTGGTTGTAGGAGACCAGGTCCTCTAGGGTGAACCCGTCGTGATAGCAGAGGTAGTTGACGCTGGTGTGGGGGGAGCGCCAGTTCTTCGGGAAGAGATCCCGCGAGCCCACCAGACGGGTGGCAAAATCCCCCATCTTGCCCGCATCCCCGCGCCAGAAGGCGCGCACCGTGTCGCGGTAACGATCGTTGATCTCCAGCCATTGGCTCGGAAACTGGCCGAGACGATAGCCGAAGGGGCCGATGTCCCAGGGTTCGGCGATGAGCCTGACCCGCGCCAGCACGGGATCCGCCATCATGGCCTTGAAGAAGGCGCTCATGGGATCGAACTCCCCCGCCTCCCGCGCCAGGGTGACCGCCAGATCGAAGCGAAAACCGTCCACCTGCATCTCGGTGACCCAGTAGCGCAGGGCATCGAGCACCAGTCGCAGGGTATTGGGGTGATCCAGATTGACGCTGTTGCCGCAGCCGGTGACGTTGGCGTGGCGATGGTAATCCGGACCGTGGGCCCCCGACTCGAAGGCGTAGTAGCCCGCGTTGTCAAACCCCTTGAGGGAGAGCATGGGGCCGTCGAAGCCCGACTCGGCGGTGTGGTTGTAGACCACATCCAGGATCACCTCGAGTCCCGCCCGGTGCAGCTCGCGCACCATGGTCTTGAACTCGGTCACTGCATCCTTCGCCCCGTAGCGCGGTTCGGGCGCGAAGAAGGCGATGGGGTTGTAGCCCCAGTAGTTGGTGAGCCCCAGCTGCTCGAGCCTGGGCTCGGACATGAAGGCCGCCACCGGCATCAGCTGGACCGAGGTCACCCCCAGCCCCTGCAGATGCTCGATCATCAGCGGGTGGCTGATGCCCAGATAGGTGCCCTGCAACGCCTTGGGGATGCCGGGGTGCTGGCGGGTGAACCCTTTGACGTGGGTCTCGTAGAGCACGACCCGCTCCGGCGGGATGCCGGGCTTGCCGACCCCCTGCCAGTCGAAGGCATCGTCCACCACCACCGACTTGCCCACCATGGCCGCGCTGTCCCCCTCGTAGAGGGCGTCGTCCCAGTAGGTAGGACGGCTGAGCGCCCGGGCATAGGGGTCTATCAGCAGCTTGTCCGGGTCGAACAGCAACCCCTCCTGGGGAGAGCCATGCACCCGGTAGCCATAGCGCTGACCAGCCTTGACCCCGCGCACGTGGCCGAACCAGTACTGGCCGCGCCGACCGGGCAAGGGGAGACGCGCCAGCTCCTGCTCCTCGTCGTCGAACAGGCAGAGCTCCACCTTGTCCGATTGGGGAGCCCAGACACAGAAGTGGCAGCCCGTCTCGTCGAGCCGGGCGCCCAGCGGGTGATCCACCCCGTTTTCCATTGCGAACATCAAGACTCCTGTTTGATGAACAAGGTCGCGAGCGGCGGCAGATCCAGCACTATGCTGTGCGCCATGCCCTGCCAGGGCGTCGGCTCGGCGACGAAGACCAGACCCACATCATAGTTGCTGCCCCAGTAATGCTCGCTGTCGGTGTTGAGCACCACCCGATAGTGGCCGGCCGCCGGCACCCCGAGGCGATAGCCGACCCGAGGCACCGGGGTGAAGTTGCAGGCCACCATCAGGGGATGCGCCCCCAGCTTGTCCGCCCGTAGCCAGGCGAAGATGCTGTTGTCGGCGTCGTTGTGATCCAGCCAGCGGAAGCCGGCCTGTTCATAATCGGCCTGATACAAGGCAGCCTCGTGACGATAGAGGTGGTTGAGATCCCGGATCAGCCGCTGCTGGCCGCCGTGCTTGGGATACTGCAACAGGTGCCAGGGCAGCTGGGCGTCGTGGTTCCACTCGTTGCTCTGGGCGATCTCGGTACCCATGAAGTTCAGCTTCTTGCCGGGGTGGGCATACATGAAGCCCATGTAGGCGCGCAGGTTCGCGGCCTGCTGCCACTCGTCGCCGGGCATCTTGTAGAGCAGGGAGTGCTTGCCGTGGACCACCTCGTCGTGGGAGAGGGACAGGATGAAGTTCTCGTCATAGTGGTACACCATGGAGAAGGTCATGTCGTTGTGGTGGTAACGGCGGTGGATGGGCTCCTTCTGCATGTAGCTGAGGGTGTCGTGCATCCAGCCCATATTCCACTTGAAGCCAAAACCCAGGCCGCCGAGGAAGGTGGGACGGGAAACCCCGGCGAAGGCGGTGGACTCCTCGGCGATGGTCATGGCATGGGGGTACTTGCCGTACACCTCCTCGTTGGTCCACTTCAAGAGGCTGATCGCCTCGTAGTTGTGGTTGCCGCCATCGACGTTCGGCACCCACTCGCCGGCGTTGCGGGAGTAGTCCAGATAGAGCATGGAGGCGACCGCATCCACCCGCAGGCCGTCGACGTGGAACTTGTCGAGCCAGAACAGGGCGCTCGCCACCAGGAACTGGCGCACGGTATCGCGACCGAAGTCATAGATGTAGGAGTTCCAGTCCGGGTGCCAGCCACGGCGCGGATCCTCGTACTCGTAGAGCGGGGTGCCGTCGAAGCGGGCCAGGCCGTGGGCGTCGGACGGGAAGTGGGCGGGCACCCAGTCGAGGATGACGCCGATCCCGGCCTGGTGGCACTGGTCCACGAAGTATTTGAAGTCGTCGGCGCTGCCGTAGCGGCTGGTGGGGGAAAACATGCCCACGGGCTGGTAGCCCCAGGAGCCGCTGAACGGGTGCTCGGAGACCGGCAGCAGCTCGATGTGGGTGTACTCCATCTCCTTGATGTAATCCACCAGTTCCACCGCCAGCTCGCGCCAGTTCAGGCTGTCGCCGTTGGGGTGGCGCTTCCAGGAGCCCACGTGCAACTCGTAGATGGAGAGCGGCTGCTCCCGCTTGTCGTTGCGTTGGCTCTCGCGCCAGGCGGCATCCTGCCACTGGTACTGATCGTGGTCATAGACCACGGAGGCGAACGAGGGGTACTGCTCGCAGTAGAAACCCACCGGGTCGCTCTTGTGGGGCAGCCGGTTGCCCATGGGGTCTTTGAGCTCGAACTTGTAGCGATCCCCGGCCTTGAGCCCCGGCACGAACAGCACCCAGTGACCGCACTGGCTGCGCTGCATGGGGTGGCGACGGCCATCCCAGAAGTTGAAGTCGCCGATGAGGCTCACCGCGGTGGCGCTCGGCGCATAGACGGCGAAGCGCACCCCCTCCACCTGCTGGCCGAGGTGTTCCACTGTGCGCAGTTGTGCACCTAGGGTGTGGTAGAGGTTTTCCGGTTGCCAGGTGAGTTCCGCCAGCCCCTCCCAGGCGGCAGCCTGGAACTGATAGGGATCGATGATGTCGGCACTGGCGTCGGCGTAGGTCGCGATGAGCTGGTAGGGGAAGGGATTCTTGCGGCGGGTGAAAACAGTTTCAAAGAGGCCCGCTTCGTCAGCGGCGGTCAGGGTGGCAACTATCTTGCCTGACTTGAGATCCCTGACCCGGACCTCGAGTGCATCGGGCAACCAGGCGGTGAGTTTCAGGCCTGGCCCATCCGGATTGGCCAGCAGGCCTAGATGGGAGAAGGGATCGGCACAGCGGGCGGCAACCAAACGTTCAACGGGCATCGACATTTCCTTTGATGGCTGAACATCCGCTTCGGCCGAAGCCGAAGCGGATGAAAGTGAGTCACATGTTGGCGTTCAAGGCTCAACGGCTGGCCTCGTCACGGGCCCGGCTCATCTTGCCCGCCAGATTCTTGAGCGCCTCGTCGGCGAAGATATCCTCCAGATCCCGGGAGAGCTTGCGACGCCAGTTGGGGTACTCGTAGCTGGTACCCGGCACGTTGACCGGCTTGTCCATCTCCAGCCAGTCTTCGAGCTGGGTGCTGAACAGGGCACAGCTGCCGCGGGACATGTGCAGTTGCAGACCGTGGTTGAGCTCGGTATTCATGCCGACCCAGTTCACGTCGTGACTGATATTGCCAGAGATGACCCCATGAGCATGCAGGCTGTCAAGGATCCGCTGCTTGGCCTGGTGGCGATCAGCATACAGGGTCTTGAGTACGTCTTCATCCGGGTACAGGCCCAGTTCGCGTCCCAGCGCCAGATCGTCGCAGTGCCAGAAGCCCTTGAGGGTCGGCATGTCGTGGGTGGTCAGGGCGGACATCGCCTGCTCGGCGTAGTGCGCCGGGGAGATGAAGCCACCATCGTCCTTGGAACGCTCGAAGAAGAACACCTTGTAGGAGTGGACGCCGTTCTCTTTCAGGGTCACGTCGATCCCCTCCGGCACGGTACCGAGATCCTCACCGATCAGCAGACACTGGTTGCGGTGGGACTCTAGGGCCAGGATCCCCAGCAGATCGTTCACCGGGTAATAGATGTAGGCCCCCTTGGCGGCGGACTCTCCGGGCGGCACCCACCACAGGCGCAGCAAGGCCATCACGTGGTCGATGCGCAGGGCGCCGCAGGAGCGCATGTTGGCACGGAACAGATCCACCATGGGCTGGTAGGCGGCCTCGAACAGCTGGTTCGGGTTCATGGGGGGCAGGCCCCAGTTCTGGCCGAGGGGGCCGAGAATGTCGGGCGGTGCACCGACCGAGGCTTTCGGGCAGTAGAGATCCCGGTTTGCCCAGATCTCGGTGGAGCCTTCGGAGACGCCGACCGCCAGATCCCGGTAGATCCCCATCACCATGCCGGCGGCCTTGGCGCGGGCATCGGCCCGGGCCAGCTGCTCGTCAGCCAGGAACTGCAGATAGAGATAGAAGGCCACATCCTGCTGGTGCTCGGCCATCCAGGCCGCCACTTCGGGGTTGTGGTAATCGCGCAGAGCCTCGGGCCAGACCGGCCAGCCCCAGGCATTCTCGCCCTTGGCATAGAAGTGGGCCTGCAGGGCGTCAAACGCTGCCTGCTGTTGCAGGCTGTCACCGCCGGCAGCCACAAAGGCATCGAACGCAGCCTGACGCTCAGCGCTGAAGCTGGCCTGGTCGAACACCTGACGCAGCATCCCGATCTTGGTCTGGATGACGCCGGTGTAATCCACGTTGTCCTTGACCCGCAGGGAGGTGAGGTGCTGCTGGAAGGCCGGGCTCGCCACTTCCGCTTTCAGGCGATCGTTGCCCAGGAATTCGGGCACCGCTTCCACGTCGATATAGGCGACGTTGAGCCAGCGACGGGAAGAGGGGCTGTAAGGGCTGGCACTCTCCGGGTTCGCCGGATAGAGGGCGTGGATGGGGTTGAGACCGACGAAGTGGGCTCCCCAGGCGGCGGCATTCTCAACCAGCTGGCCGAGATCGCTGAAATCGCCGATGCCCCAGTTGTGGCGGCTGCGCAGGCAGTAGAGCTGGACGCTCGGGCCCCACACCTTGCGACCATTGGCGATGGGCGCCTGCTTGTAGCAGGACTTGGGGGCGACGATGAGACGCATGGTGGCCAGCGGCTCGTCATTGCCCTCTTCCAGCAGGATGAGCTGGTGATAACCCAGCGCAGGCTGCACATCCAGGGTGACGCGATAGGCCTGACACTCCATCTCCTCGAACTCGGCCACCCCGACCAGCTCACCCTCGATGGGGGTGAGTTGACCGGACAGCACTGCACCCTGCTCCTGCTGGAGCTGCCAGGTGAGGGCATCGTTGACGAATTCGATGGGGAGGCGCACCTCAAGAGTAACGGCGTCGCCGCTGCGTACCACCATCACGGGATCCAGCGCGCGCAGCCAGTGCTGGCGGTGCTCCTGCTCAAGCTGTTCGGACAGGGCGGCCTCGTCATCGACGCGGTAGCCCATGGCGCCCAGCATGGCGGCCTTGCTCTCTTCCGATACCAGGGCCGGCTGGCCCCAGGCATCAACATACTCACTGGCAATGCCTTTGGCGGCAGCCAGCTGTTCAATCAGGGTGGTCATAGTTTGAGAATTCCCGCTGTGGATTCTGTCTACGCTATTTTGTGATTAATTTTTATGGTTGGTACTTGAACAGTGGCTCTTTGGCCATGCTAAACCGCGCACATTTTTACATATCTCCCCGGCTGGATGTGTGACCGGGCAGGCACTATTGTTGTTCTCTGCCACCGACTTTGCTGATGATGCATTCAACAAAAGTTGGTAGCCAGTTACATAAACCGAAAATAAATTTCACAGTTTTTCATGATATAGCGCAATTTCGCGCAGATTGTTGGTTGACTCGCGAGGGAGTTCTAGTAAATTTACAAACGGAATTTTCTTTGACTACTGAACAGTTAGGTAACCAATTATGACTATCAAAGTAGGTATTAACGGTTTTGGCCGTATCGGTCGTTTCGTTTTCCGTCTGGCCGCTGAGCGTGCTGACATCGAAGTGGTTGGTATCAACGACCTGATCGACGTTGACTACATGGCTTACATGCTGAAGTACGACTCCACTCACGGTCGCTTCAAGGGCACTGTTGAAGTCAAAGACGGCAACCTGATCGTCAACGGCAAAACCGTACGTGTTACCGCTGAACGTGACCCGGCCAACCTGAAATGGGGCGAAATCGGTGTTGACGTTGTTGCCGAAGCAACCGGTCTGTTCCTGACCGACGAAACCGCTCGCAAGCACATCGCTGCCGGTGCCAAGAAAGTCGTACTGACCGGTCCGTCCAAAGACGCTACCCCGATGTTCGTCATGGGCGTCAACCAGGATTCCTACGCTGGCCAGGACATCGTTTCCAACGCTTCCTGCACCACCAACTGCCTGGCCCCCATCGCCAAGGTTCTGAACGATACCTTCGGTATCGAATCCGGCCTGATGACCACCGTTCACGCTACCACTGCTACCCAGAAGACCGTTGATGGTCCGTCTGCCAAAGACTGGCGCGGTGGCCGCGGTGCGGCTCAGAACATCATCCCGTCCTCTACCGGTGCTGCCAAGGCTGTTGGCGTGGTCATCCCGGAACTGAACGGCAAGCTGACCGGCATGGCCTTCCGCGTTCCGACTCCGGACGTGTCCGTTGTTGACCTGACCGTCAACCTGAAGAAAGAAGCGTCCTACGCTGAAATCTGCCAGGCCATGAAGGCTGCCTCCGAAGGCGCCATGAAGGGCGTGCTGGGCTACACCGAAGACGAAGTGGTTTCCACCGACTTCCTGGGTGAGCGTCAGACTTCCGTGTTCGATGCCAAGGCTGGTATCCAGCTGAACAAGACCTTCGTGAAAGTCGTCTCCTGGTACGACAACGAAATGGGCTACTCCAGCAAGGTTCTGGACCTGATCGCTCACATCTCCAAGTAATTTGGGATGCGCAATCGCGTAGCTTGAAAAAAGGCGGCCAATGGCCGCCTTTTTGTATTCTGAATCACGGACCCTTTCTGAATGTCCCCGAGCACTGGAGCCTTTATGACACCGACACGTACGCTGACTGCCCACTGCACCCTGAGCCAGGATGGCCTGCCCCTGCTGACCATAGACAATGAGCACGCCAGGGCCGAGATAAGCCTGTTTGGCGCCCATGTGCTGCGTTACCAACGCCATGGTGAGCCGGCCTCTCTCTGGCTCAGCGACAAGGCGATACTGGATGGCAGCAAGCCCATTCGCGGCGGCATTCCCCTCTGCTGGCCCTGGTTCGGCCCCTCCCCCGCTCGCGTTGGCAGCGGCAAGCCGGCTCATGGCTTCGCACGCAACTGCCTGTGGACGCTGGATGGGGTCTCCGATCACGGGGATGGCACACTCGTCCACCTCTCCCTGCGTGACAACGATGCCAGCAGGACACTCTGGCCCCATGCCTTCGAGCTGGAGCTGGACGTACTGGTCGGCAAGGAGCTTTCCCTGGTGCTGACCACCCGCAACACCGGCAAGTCAGCGCTCACCTACAATGCCGCCCTGCACACCTACCTGCAGATCAGTGCGCCGGAAGCGGTGACCGTGACCGGCCTCGGCAAACCCTATCTGGACAAGCTGACCGGCCGAAACGAACTGCAACAGGGAGCGCTGACCGTCACCGCAGCCATGGATCGCATCTACCGCCAGCCCGATGCCATGGTCAGCGTGCAGGATGGTGAGCGCACCACCCGGGTGGTCAACGGCAACCACGACAGCGTGGTGGTCTGGACCCCCTGGCAGGAAGGGGCCAGCGCCATGGCCGACATGAGTGACGACGGTTATCGCACAATGCTCTGTGTCGAGGCGGCCATCACCGCCGAGGACGGGATCACCGTCCCGCCCGACGAGGAGCACAGCTTCTCCACCGTCATCATCTGACGATACAGATGACGGACAAATAAAGAGGGCTCCTGCGGGAGCCCTCTTTGCATCTTGCCATCAGCGTCAGTCAGGCGTTGCCCTGGGTCTTGAGCTTGAGCTCGGCGGCGAAATCCAGCATGCGGTCGAGCGGGACAAGCGCTTTGAGACGCAGTGCCTCATCCACATGGATCTCGTGACGCTCGGCGCCGTCGGTCAGGGCCTCCTTGATGGCCACCAGGCCGTTCATCGCCATCCAGGGGCAGTGGGCGCAGCTGCGGCAGGTGGCACCATCACCACCAGTGGGCGCTTCCACCATCTCTTTCTCCGGGCAGGCCTGCTGCATCTTGTAGAAGATGCCGCGATCGGTCGCCACGATCAGTTTCTGCTGGGGCAGCTCTTTGGCGGCCTTGATGAGCTGGCTGGTGGAACCCACTGCATCCGCCAGCTCGATGACGGAGGCCGGGGACTCCGGGTGCACCAGCACGGCGGCATCCGGGTTCTGGGCCTTGAGCTCGCGCAGCGCCTTGGCCTTGAACTCGTCGTGCACGATGCAGTGACCCTGCCAGCGCAGCATCTCGGCCCCTGTCTTCTTCTCGATATAGGCGCCGAGGTGTCTGTCCGGGCCCCAGATGATCTTGTGACCCTGACTGTCCAGATGTTCGACGATCTCCAGCGCAATGCTGGAGGTGACCACCCAGTCGGCCCGAGCTTTCACCGCTGCCGAGGTATTGGCATAGACCACCACGATGTGATCGGGGTGGGCATCGCAGAAGGCGGAGAACTGGTCGATGGGACAACCCAGATCGAGGGAGCACTCGGCCTCCAGCGTCGGCATCAGCACCCGCTTGTGGGGGCTCAGGATCTTGGAGGTCTCTCCCATGAAGCGCACACCAGCCACGATCAGGGTCTGGGCTGCATGGTCGCGACCGAAGCGGGCCATCTCCAGGGAGTCACCCACGAAGCCACCGGTGGCTTCTGCCAGGGCCTGGATCTCGGGATCCGTGTAGTAATGGGCAACCAGCACGGCCTGGCGCGCCTGCAGCAGCACCTTGATCTCGGCGATCAGGGTCGCCTTCTGCTCGGGAGTCAGGGGCTGTGGTTTGGCCGGGAAGGGGTAGTCCATCTCGACTACCGGCGGAATACTGCTCAGTGCATTGCTCATTGCGACTGTTCCATCAACGCTCGGGAAGGCCAAAATTATAACCAGAAGCCGTGCACAAACCCATCAACAAATCCAGTACAGTACAACTGTCAGGATCCGCTCCGACCATATCGTTGTCATTCTTGCCAAAAGGAGTTGTCGAATGAAACAACGTTCGCTCAAGACCAAGCTGTTGTTGCTCACGCTGGGACTTTTTCTCGCCAGTGGCGTCGCCATGACATGGATACAGTCCTCCTCGCTGAACGGCCTGCGCGATGACATCATGGCGCAGACCCGTGGCGCCCTGGAGCAGGAGGTTTCCCGTTCCCTGCAATTCCAGGCAGAGCGGTATGCCGTGCAGATCGAAGACCAGTTGCAGCAGGCCTATCAGATACCGCTCGGTATGGCGGCGCAGCTTGAAGGAAGCATGGCCCAGCCGGACCAGCGGCTGAGCCGCCAGCAAGTGGAGCTCCTGCTTGGCAGCCGCCTGCGCCAGGCAAACGGGATCAGCTCCATCTACGCCCAGTTCGAACCCAACGGTTACGACGGACAGGACGCCGACTGGCAGACGGGCGCCAGCCATTCAGTTGCCGGCAAGGGCAGTCTCGAGGTCTACTTCACCCGGGAACAGAACGGAAACATCGCGCAGCAGACCATAGATGCCGCCACCAGTGACGCCAAGTTCGACACCTCGCGCAATGAATTCGGCATTCGCAACAGCGAGTGGTATCTCTGCGGTCGCGAGACTCGTCGCCCCTGTCTGATGGAACCCTACCTCTACGAGATAAGCCCTGGCCAGAAGATGCTGATGACCAGCCTGACGGTGCCCGTCCTCAAGGATGGCAAGTTTGCCGGGATCACCGGGGTCGACATGAACCTGCCCATCTTCCAGCAACTGGCCGAGCACCTAGGCAAGAGCCTCTATGACAACCAGGCCGAGGTCACCCTGGTCAGCAAGATGGGCTTCATCGTCGGCAGCAACCGCCATTCGGACAAACTGGGGCGCCCCCTGACAGAGGCCGGACTGGTTGCCCCGAATGGACACCCCGCCGATACCGACAGCGATTTCATCCTGCAGCAGCCCATACGGATCGAGGCTGCCGACAACCAGTGGTGGCTGATGATCAAGGTGCCCAAGGCCCTCGCCCTCAGCCAGGCCAACACCATCAGCCAGCAGCTCGGCAGCCTGTTGCAGGCGACCCAGCAGCAGCAGCTGGTTGCCATCGTTGTCATCACCCTGGTGGCCCTGGGCCTGCTTGTCTGGTTCATCCAGACCATCACGGCGCCCCTCTCCCTCATCAGCCGCCACGTCTCCCACCTCGCCAGCAATGAAGGCGACCTGACCCAGCAGATGCGTATCGACACCCACCAGGAGCTCATCGAGCTGGGCAGGCATCTCAATGCCTTCCTCGGCAAGCTGAGGGCCATGGTGCAGGGCAGCAAGCAGATTGGGCAACAGGTGCATCAGCAGGCCAGGGGCATGAAGCAGACGGCCGATGCCATGCGCAGCAGCCTGGATGATCAGAGCCTGGAGCTGGAGAGCGTGGTCAGCGCCATGCACGAGATGAGCACCACGGCAGTCAGCGTGGCGGGCTATGCGGAACAGGCGGCGCAGGAGTCAGAAGCGGCGACCCACCATGTCAGCACGGCCCAGCAGACATTGAGCAGGGCCCGCAGCGAGATCCATACCCTGGTCGAGGACATGCATCAGGCCGACAAGGCGGTCGCCCAGGTCGCCCAGCGCAGCACCAATATCAGCCACATCCTCGATGTGATCCGGGCCATTGCCGAACAGACCAATCTGCTGGCCCTCAACGCAGCCATCGAGGCGGCGCGGGCCGGCGACATGGGCAGGGGTTTTGCCGTCGTGGCGGACGAGGTGAGGGCGCTGGCCAACAAGACCCGCTCATCCACCGACGAGATAGGGCAGCTCATCGGCAGCCTGCAAACCGAGGTCACCAGTAGCCAGCAGTTGATGAGCACGGGGATCGCCCGCTCGGTGAGCACGGTTGAAGGCACGGAGCAGGCCTTCGAGGCACTCAATCAGTTGGTCACCCAGATCCAGCAGATCCATGATCACATCAGCCAGGTGGCGACCGCCGCCGAGCAGCAGAGTGCCGTGAGCGACACCATCAACCAGAACCTGATGCGCATCGGTGACGCCGCCACCACCCTGGGACAAGAGGCCAATGCCAGCCAGCGCCTGAGCGAGGCACTGGAACAGGCGGCCACCACCCTGGCAAGCGAGCTGGATCGACTGCGAACCTGATGGGAGACGGAAACGAAAAAGCCCGCATCGCTGCGGGCTTTTCAATATGGTGGTCGTTACTGGGCTCGAACCAGTGACCCCCTCCTTGTAAGGGAGGTGCTCTCCCAGCTGAGCTAAACGACCTGGGATATGACTGAAATGATGGTGGGTCGTGCTGGATTCGAACCAGCGACCAATTGATTAAAAGTCAACTGCTCTACCGACTGAGCTAACGACCCATCGAAATCATTTTT